>JAWXCO010000100.1:0-14774 GCA_034408705.1 Bacteroidota bacterium | reverse complement strand
TAACTACAGCAACCGCTACCGGACCTCCCCCGTCATGCATTGCTTTCCGGATGACCGTTTCAATGATTGCTGAAGCTTCCGTTTGTGATATAGACAGAATAGTTATTGGCATCCTCTTTATTTTAAGTTATCATCTTGTCATTTCATCTGCAGCTACTATAATTATACCTACAGCAAAACCACGGAAATTTCTGTCCATATCATTTACTTTTTTGTCCTCTGCAGGTACGGCCCAACCGGTATAAACGTTATGCAGATTACCTTCTTCATCTACAGATTGTTGAATGAATTGCCAACCTTTGTTGCAGAAATCATTGTACGCTTTCGGTATCCAATTTTTACGCATTCCTTCCTTTACAGCAGACAACACCATGGCCATTCCTGTAACCTCTTCGGGAGTAGATGGATCATCCACCAACACATGAAATGCACCACTATTGGTTTGATATTTTACCGCACCATCTGCAATTAATTTCATGGTTGCCGCAGCTTTTTTGAAGTATGGATGTGTAACTGGTAAATACCGAAGCAGACCGGCGATTGCCCAAATCAGCCATCCCTGGGACCGGCACCAATAAGTTTTAGCAGGCTCTCCTTTGAACAGGCCGGTACGCACCAGTTTTTTTTCGTTATCAAAAAAATATTTGATTCCCTGGTCTAATTGATAAATGGATTGTTTCCAGTAAATATCCGCAACACCTTTGTTCGTACTTAGTGATGCGGCAATAGCATTGGCACGGGTAGCCCAATAAGCAGTATCAGGAATGGCAAAAGCTGTATAATTAAAATCATCATGCGCCAGCATTCCAAAGCGGTCACGCCCGGCATAATGCAGGATGGCATCGGCAACATCCATGCAAACCTGTTTGGCAATTTTGCTGTTATTTAATTTGTATAATTCATGTACCGGGAACGATACGCCAAGGTTGGCAGAGTAGATCACAAAAGCGAGGGGGCCATCCCTTAATATTCTTGCATGCGGCCCATCATATTGTTTGTAATATTCCTCATCGGTTAGTTTATTATCATTTTGAACATGATAGTTAAACCATTTGCTGGCATAGTCGAGGCCCTCTTTATACCCCCTTTTTGCAAACCGCAACAGTCCTTCTATTTGAATGGTTCCATCCCAATCTGTATTTACAGATTTATAGTCCTGCTTCTGTACGTTGCGGATCAACTGTTTTATATTTTCAGGAAGATTACCTGGCAGGCCTTTATCTTCAAACAATATATCCGGTCTAAATATAGTTGCACCTGATGAATTACTTTTAACCAGCAGCGGTGAAAACACTGTGCCAGCAGTTAGTGATAATAAGAGTCCTGCAAAATTTCTTCTTTCCATGGCTTATTTTTTATTAATAATTTTTATTTTGATCGGTTTTGCTAAAAAATCCGCTGTTTGCTGCAGGTATTCTGCAAACCCGTGCGCTGTTGCAAAACGCTTATCTGTTTTTTCCCAGCAGGCAAAAAAGTAAAGTGTCTTTTTAGGTGAAGGTTTTAATGACACATAAGAAGTATAGGAAATAGACGAAGAGCTATCTGTAGTTGCATGTTCAACATATTCATCAGTAGTAAACATGATGGCTAATCCAAGGTTGCTGTCTGTACCATCGGCTTGTTTACCGTAAGTAGCAATGCTGCTAAAACGGGCATTGTGTTTTTTATGTATTACCTCAAATTTTCCAAAATTGGCAAAGCCCGATATTAAATTTTGCGGCTGGCTCAATACCAAATCAATATTATTTTGATAATAAAAAGTGCCCTTTGAAACAGACACGGTTTCACTTCCATTCTTTTTCAAATTACCTGCATCCCAATTTTTGAAGTCGAGCTTAAATGCAGCCTTTAGCGCACCTTCAAATACTACATTAAAGAACGAAGTGTCAGCATCAGCCAATGGATATATCTTTTCTCCTTCTTTAACTGCCAGCGCACCGGCCCCCAACGAATTGCCTACCCGTAAAATATCTTTGCCCCAATATTGCATCTGGTGCCAGCTTGCCCCCACCCCTACTTTTTCCAGAACAGGCGTATCCACTATTTTTCCATAAATATCTTTTCCGTTCCGGTAATCAAAGAAGGACCGGAATGCTACTTTATCATTTTCAATACCGGGCCCTTCCATCTGGTAAAATGGCTTTGCAATATTTTGGATAAAGCCCCTGAAACGAATGGCCTGGTTCATTTCCGTGGATGCAATGGCATTGTAGGACCGCTCACTCAATTGTACATTTGTTCTCTTTTTAAACAAGGGCAGTTCATTCTTTTTAACCCAGCTAACCTGTAACGTATCGGTTGATTTTGCTGCCAGGTTTACTTCAATCAACAGCTCATCCCAGCGGCCATCATTATTCAGATCCAGGGTTTGAGTAGTGTAAGTTGTGTTGGCTTTTTTAACCAGCGGAAAAAGTTGGTTAGCTTTTTTTTCGAATACCTTTCTTTTTATCGTAATCACTTCATTGGTTCTGTCAACGGCCAACGGGTTGCTGATGATGATGAGTTGTAGAGTGGGCTCCATTTTAAAAGCAATAACCAAAGCCAATAGGAACAACAATATGGCCGAAATTTTCAGCCTTTGAAAAACTAACCCTGCATTTTTTATTTTTACGAATGGTATCATTGGTTTTTTAGCAGCAATATGAATATGCTGATTTGTTTTAAATTTACTTTGATTGTACACTTTCAAATCGCTGATTAATTATTTTGATTGCAAAATTGTAAAACGCATTTCCATCATCTCTTTCAGGTGTAGTTGCATCGCTTCACCAGCAGCAGCCTCATCCTTGATGATGATGGCATCCAATATTTTATGATGTTCTTCAATTGCATAATTTCTAATTTTACTATCCGTACCGTCAACGAGGTGGATGACCTTTATAAAATCCTTAACGAGTATCAATATCATTGATTCAATGACAGAATTTTTTGTTGCGGCGGCAATTTTAATATGAAAAAGTATGTCTTCCTCCACTACAGACTGTCCGTTTTTAAATTTTGTGTCATACTCATGAAGGGCTTCTTTCAGTTGATCAATACCGTCTTTTGTTCTTCTGAGAGCACCTAATTTGGCAGCGTTTATTTCCACGTAATAACGTGCTTCGATTATCTACACAAAATCCTCTTTATTAAAAGTGATGATATCTGCAAAAACGCTGTCCAGTATTTTAATGCTGAAACCAGCAACACAATTACCGCTTTGTGGAGAGGTTTTCAGGAATCCATAAAACTCCAATTTTAAAATAGCTTCCCGAATATAACCCCGGGCCAACACCAAATCGCTCCGCTAAAATCCGCTCCACCGGCAAACGATCCCCCGGCTTTAACTGACCACTGAAATAAGTGACCTTATCTACCTGATAATTTTATCGACCGGATTTTCAATAACAATAGTTTCAATCTAATTAAATACGCCTGAGTATTAAATACGGAAGTTTGAACGATCAAATTGGCTATCCAATAATTGGTTAACCAATATAAAGCTATTAAAAAAATTCCCTATTATTCAAAAATAATTTTTGTTGGAACTGCTATTAAGTGAAAAAGTAGTCGCTCTCGTAGTAAAAAAAGGGGATTCCGGCCCATGTAAAGAGTCACGATTGTACCAAAACAAAAGCGGCCGTATTAAAGGCGTTTATGCGTTATATCTATCTACCTGATGTATTCAGTTTTAGTATTATTTTACCAGGAAAGTGTTTCTACTGTCCATTATTTTTTGCAAATGCTCTTTCATTGCTTTTTCGGCGGCCTTGGGGTTAGATGCTACGATAGCGTCTAAAATGCTATGGTGTTCAGGAATGGAGGTTTTGGTTCTGTCGGTATCACATATATTGTTCTCTACAATTACTTTAATTAAATCAGGGATTATGATGAGTAACATGGACTCAATTACAGTATTTTTTGTAGCCGAAGCCAGTTTGATATGAAAGAGCATGTCTTCCTGCACCACTGACAACCCATTTTTTGCTTTTGCATCATATTCTGCCAGGGCATCTTTCATGAAATGGATATCTTCATCGGTGCGCCGCTCTGCTGCAAGTGCTGCGGCATTAATCTCCAAATAATACCTTGCTTCAATCATAGAAGCAAAATCGCCTTTATTAAAATTGATGATATCGGTGAAAATACTGTCTATTATTTTAAGGCTAAATCCGGATACGTACGTACCACTTTGGGGAGAGGTTTTTAAAAGGCCATAAAATTCGAGTTTCATAATTGCCTCCCTGATATACCCACGCCCTACCCCAAAACGCTCTGCCAAAATTCGCTCGGCCGGCAAACGGTCACCTGGCTTAAGCTGGCCGGATGATATTAAATTCCTGAGTTGTTTTATGATCTTATCGACTGGATTTTCAATCTTGATGGTTTCTATATTCTCAAATGCCTTTAGTATCTCCATGTTAGTGCAATTTCATTATTTAAAACTGGCTTTGAGCAATAAATCTGCCAAAATTATTTTTTTCGATACAAATTTTTGTACCGATTCAGTCCTAAAGCTACCTAATGTCCCTTGATTCTATGCTTTTGTTTTTTATTTTTTTTACTGTATCGTCTGCATTTGGCACTGTTTGAAAAAACGTCTTTTTGAGTGTTTTTTTGTGAATAACATTTCGGCTTTGTGGAATACAATAGCCTTTGGCATTAGGTTGTAGCATATTAGCAGCTCAACTATACAGTTCAATATTTCATGTTGGATATTCAGGCAATCATACAAACATTACTGCAAAAAATAGAGCAATTAGAAGCAAGGGCAAAAACCCTTGAAGCAGAAAATGTTCTTTCAAAAAATAAAAAGAATAGCAACAATAGCCATATACTTCCATCGCAATACCAAAACCGCCCCAGAAAAAACCAAAGTTTACGGAAGCCAAGTGATAGGAAAGCAGGTGGACAACCCGGCCATGAAGGCACAACCCTAGGGTGCTGCAGCAAGGTAGATGAAACAATAAAACACAGTTCTGCAGTATGTAGCGGTTGTGGCAGTAATCTTAGCAGCCATCCTGAAAAATTAGTAAGCACCAGACAATAAATAGATATACCCACTATTGTTTTAAAATGTATAGAACACCAGGTATATAAAAAGCAATGCAGTTGTGGGTAGAATAATGAGCAACTGTCATTTGAAGAAATGGCTGCTAAATTAAGCAACGGATTAAACAGGGAAATTAACTACGTCTCCCAAAACCTTGTCAACTTTTATCTTACTAAATGGCGCCAAAAAATGCCAAACGCTTTGATTTTGGTTATGATTATGCTTCATTATTTACCCCGCTTTCAGAAAGAACCAACAACAACAGATTGTATCAAAATATATTTAAAAGAAAGCCAGGGTCGTTTGACCAATTTGTAGCTGAAAATAAAGTGGGTCTTAGCTGATGAAAAATGATCACTGCATGCCAGTTTTCGCAAACATTCCCGCAATGCTTTTATCGGGTATTGCAGCGTAGGATGAATATCATATGTTGGCAATGCTTACAAAAAGATTTTATTAAAAGCAGCAGTTAAATAAGAATAATTTTCATTAAAGAAATTCATAAGCAAATGATAAAGTAAAATATACTACATTTGGTTAACCAATTATTGGATTGCCAATTAGAGTCTATAAAAATTATAATGATTGCTATAAAATGAAAAATAAACAGCTACTTAACAGATTAAATCCATTTTACAGGTCTTATAAATCAGTGTCTTTCAACTTTAGATACCAGTTACTTTTCGTTTTTATCGGCGTTTTAGCAACCCAGAGTCAAATTGCTGCACAAGAAAATCCCCTGCTTACAACCCCTGGCTCATTCGCCGTAGGCGTCAATTACTGGTCATCCCATGCCGGCACCCACATGTGGCGAGATTGGAAGCCGGATATTATTGAACAGGATTTTAAACAGCTTTCAGAAAATGGTATAAAAGTGCTTCGGGTATTTCCGCTATGGCCCGATTTCCAGCCAATCTACCAGGTGTATTCAGGAGAAGGTGCGAAAAAATACATCGCATTTAAAGACGAGTTGCCCTTACCATTGAGCGGACCCGGTAGCGATGGAATGAGTGAAGAGCAAATGCAGCATTTTGAAGTGCTCGCCAACCTTGCAGAGAAATACCATTTAAAATTAGTGGTCGGCTTAATAACCGGCTGGATGAGCGGACAGTTATATGTACCACCAGCACTTGAAGGCAGAGATATCATGACCAATCCGGAATGTTTAGGATGGCAACAGAAATTTGTGTCCGCCTTTGTAAAACGGTTTAAAAATAAACCTTCCATAATAGCATGGGATTTTGGCAATGAATGCAACGTGATGCAAAAGTTGGATAACCACTACCAGGCTTATGTGTGGTCGTCTATTCTTTCCGGTGCCATACGTGCCGAAGATAATACCCGGCCCCTTATTTCAGGTATGCATAGCCTGCAAGCAGAAAATGATGCTGTATGGCGCATTATCGACCAGGCTGCCGTAACAGATGTTTTAACTACACATCCATATTCATTATGGACGAAATATACCAGTCAGGATGCCATCAATACCATGCGTACGATTTTGCATGCCGCTGCCGAAACAAGAATGTATGGTGACATCGGAGGCAAGCCAGCATTAACGGAAGAGACGGGTGTTATGGGCCCTATGACCGGCGGTGAAAAAGAAAAAGTTGCTTTTGCAAGAACAGCTTTATTTTCTAATTGGGCACATGATTGCATGGGTACGTTCTGGTGGTGTGCTTACGACCAGTTAAGTTTCAATTATCCTCCTTATAATTATGCTTCTGTAGAAGCGGAGTTGGGATTAATAAAAGAAGATCGTACACCCAAGCCTGTAATGCTTCAAATAAAAGCATTCAGCAATTTTATTGATAAGCTTCCTTTTAAAACATTACCGGCCCGCAAAACAGAAGCGGTTTGTATTTTAACGGAAGGCCAGGATAACTGGGCCATTGCATACAGCAGTTTTGTGTTGGCAAAACAGGCGGGTTTTGATTTTCAGTTTCAAAAAGCAGGACAGGAATTAAAGGATGCTCCGCTTTATATGCTTCCTTCTCTAAAGGGCATTGATCCTTTTTATAAAGATTACTGGTTTAAATTATTGGAAAAAATAAAAGCAGGCGCCACTTTATATATTTCCTTAGATGATGTCTACTTGCCTACTTTCACGGAGCCTTTGGGGATTGGGCTTTCTGTTAATTTCAAACGCCGGGGAAACCTTTTATTTATTTCAAAGCTATTGGGCGATAGCCTAAATTTTGAAACTACCGCAGAAAGAAAGTATGTGATTGATCCGTTGAAAAATACGGTATTGGCAAAAGAACCAGATGGTAATCCAGTATTTTTAAGATCTGCTTATGGTAAAGGTTTTATTTACCTGCTCACTTTTCCCATTGAGTCAAATTTAACTACGCTAACCGGGGCTTTTGATAAAGGCCAGCCAGCATATGCAAATATTTATAAAGAGATAGCTGGACCTTTAATCAAAGAAAGAGTAATTACACAAAACAATTCTTTTATCGGGGTAACAGAACATTCAATCAATAATAATGAAAAAGTAGTTGTACTGATAAATTACAGTACAGAGGATATTACAATGATTCCGTCAGTAAAGGATGGTTGGAAAATAGTAAAAGCTATCTATGGAAATTATGTTTCCGAAAAATCACTAACTATTAATGCGAATGATGCATTGGTAGTATCGCTTCAATCAAAAAAATAATTATTGTTTTTAAAAGAAATGAAAATGTACAATCAATCAAGGCTTTTTTTTCTTTGCCTCTTACTTGTAAGCTCTTCGCTTACATCAATTGCGCAAAATAAGCAGGCATATCTCAATGAATTGTTATCAACCGAGCAACGGGTAAATGATTTGGTGAGCAAATTAACGCTTGCAGAAAAAATAAAATTACTGCAGTACAGGGGAACCGGAATAAAAAGAAACGATGTAAATATTCCTTCTTATAACTGGTGGAATGAATGTTTGCATGGTGTGGCCAGGGCAGGTAAGGCTACCGTGTTTCCGCAGGCTATAGGTTTAGCCGCTACCTGGGATACTGCCCTAATTAAAAAAGTGGCAGATGCGATATCCAACGAAGCAAGAGCCAAATATGAGTATTTTTCAAAAAGAGAACAACGTGGGATCTACCAGGGACTTAATTTCTGGACACCCAATATTAATATTTTCCGGGATCCCCGTTGGGGCAGGGGAATGGAAACCTATGGTGAAGATCCCTACTTAACCGGAAAAATTGCCGCTTCTTTTATAAGGGGTTTGCAGGGTGACAATCCAAAGTATTTTAAAACAATTGCAACCATCAAACATTTTGTCGTACACAGTGGCCCCGAACAATCGAGGCACCGTTTTAATGCAGAGGTGAGCGACAGGGATTTTTATGAAACATATACGCCTGCATTCAAACGCTGTGTGCAGGAAGCAAATGTGTATTCACTGATGTGTGCCTACAATCGTTTCAAGGGTAAGCCTTGTTGTGGCAGCGATTTTTTACTCACTGATTTGTTGCGGAATCAATGGGGTTTTAAAGGATTCATTGTAACCGATTGCGGTGCTGTAAATGATTTTTATGTGAAGGGAGATCATGAAGTGGTTCCAACTCCCGAAGAAGCAGCAGCATTGGCCATTAAATCCGGGGTTGATTTAGAATGTGGCGATGTGTTCAATGCACTTGATATAGCCATAAAAAAAAACTTAGTAACCGAGGCGGAATTGGATATTGCCATCAAACGATTATTTACGGCAAGGTTTAAATTGGGATTTTTTGATAATGCCGCCAATCAGCCCTATACAAAAATTCCTTACAGCGTAGTAGAAAGCGAAGCTTATAAAAAACTGTCATTACACGCAGCACAGAAATCAATTGTATTGCTGAAGAATGAAAACAATGTATTGCCACTTAAAAAAACGTTGAAAACAATTGCCGTTATTGGGCCCAATGCGAATGATGAAGAAGTAATGCTTGCGAACTATCATGGATATCCTTCACATGTGGTTACTCCGTTAGAAGGGCTTCAGAAAAAATTACCACAAACAAAAATATTATTTGCCAGAGGGTCAGCACATGCTGATGGTTTACCTATAGTAGAGATTATACCGGCAGATTACTTATTTAGGGATTCAGCAGCTACAAAAAAAGGCTTACAGGCTTTATATTTTAATAATAAAGATTTTAATGGTGTTGCTATTATAAACAGGGTTGATCAACAAATTAATTTTGACTGGATTGATAATTCTCCGTCACCAGCAATAGATGAAGGTAATTTCAGTACTTCATGGTCAGGATTTTTAAAAGCCCCTGCTACAGGAAATTTTGTATTGGATATGTATGGTAATAATCAATACAGCTTATCAGTAAATGGCAAACAAATTTTTAGATTTAATTCAGAGCATGGTGCCGAACATAAATACGCAGCAGTAAATTTAATAAAAGATCAAACCTATAAAATTTACATTCAATTTTCAAGCTATGGCACCAGCCCGATAGTAAAACTGAATTGGCAAATACCTGATATAGACTATAAAACCACCGCTATAAACATAGCCAGACAGGCCGATGCAGTGGTACTCTGTATGGGACTTTCACCAAGAATTGAAGGGGAGGAAATGAAAATAAAAATTGATGGTTTTGATGGCGGCGACAGAACAAAGCTGGAACTGCCCGCCATACAGCAATCATTGATTAAAGAGATTGTTGCTTTAGGCAAACCGGTAGTTCTTGTATTGGTGAATGGCAGTGCAGTAGCCATTAATTGGGAAAAAGAAAATGTCCCCGCCATTCTTGAAACATGGTATGGCGGACAAGAGGCAGGCGCTGCAATTGCAGATGTATTGGTGGGTGATTATAATCCCGGCGGTAAACTTCCCGTAACTTTTTATACTTCTGAAAACGATCTTCCTGCTTTTGACAACTATGATATGAAGGGGAGAACCTATCGTTATTTTAAAGGCAATCCTTTATATGGTTTTGGTTACGGATTAAGCTATACAACATTTGCTTATTCCAAACTACAGGTAAAAGACAAATATACCACCAGCGAAAAAGTAACTATTTCTGTTGACGTAAGCAATACCGGTAAATTGAATGGAGAAGAAGTAGTGCAATTATATATCAGGCATAAAGCTGCTTCCGTTCCGGTACCTATCAGTTCATTGAAAGGCTTTAAACGAATAGCATTGAAGAAAGGAGAGACGAAAACGATTCGGTTTACATTGAGTCACCAGGACTTTTCAATTATTAATAATGACAGCAAAGAAGTAGTAGAGGCAGGCGAATATGAAATCGTTGTTGGCGGGGGCCAGCCTGGTAAAGAATCGATTAGGAAAACAATATTGCTGCAGGGAGCAACGGTAACAATACAATAAAATTTTGCTATGCAAAAGAAAAACAAATACTGCCGCTTAGCCATTACCTAAAATCATTAACAATAGTTAAAAAAAATACTATGAAATATCTCAAACTGGCTGGGTTTGCTTTAACGATAGTATGCATGTTATTAATAGTGAGTGCGCATGCGCAGGATAATCAATTAACAAAAAAAGAAAAGGTAGCAGGATGGAAATTATTGTTTGATGGAAAAACAACCACCGGCTGGAAAGGCGCCTTTATCAACAGCTTTCCTGCAAAAGGTTGGAAAATTGAGAGCGGACTGTTAATGGTTGAGCCATCCGGCGGCGCAGAATCTACCAATGGAGGTGATATTGTTACCCTGAAGGAGTTTGAAAATTTTGAATTGAGTGTAGATTTTAAATTAACGGAAGGCGCCAACAGCGGTATTAAATATTTTGTGGATGTAAAACAACCAACACCAGCCAATCCGCCTTCAGCTTTCGGCCTTGAGTACCAGCTACTGGATGATGCAAAACATCCGGATGCTAAATTAGGAAAGAATGGCAACCGCACCATCTCATCATTGTATGATTTAATTCCTGCCATCAGCAGTAAGCCGGCAAAAGAAATTGGCGAATGGAACACGGCAAGAATTGTATCCAATGGCAACCATGTAGAACATTGGCTTAATGGAGTGATGATAGTTAGTTATGAAAGAGGAAGTGAAACATTTAAATCTTTGTTGGCCGGCAGTAAGTATAAGGATATTACGGGCTTTGGTTTAAATGCAACAGGAAGAATCCTGCTTCAAGATCATGGTAATAAAGTGTTTTATAAAAACATCAAAATAAAAGAAATCAAATACATAGCAGACACACGTAACGGTAAACTCCTGAAAGAAATTCCGGGTGTTGTTTCTTATACTTTCCGTAACAGTTTTTCAAAAAACCTGGCTGCTACTCTCGACAGCGTTAAAGCAATGGGTATAACAAATGTCGAGTTCTCCAACCTGTTTGGAAAAACAGCGGTTGAAATAAAACAATCATTGGATGAAAGAGGAATGCGCTGCACATCGTTTGGTGTTAGTTATCCTGATTTAATTAATAATACAGGGAAAGTTGGCGAAAATGCAAAGGTATTGGGCGCATCGTTTGTAAGAGTGGCCTGGATCCCTCACGACAAAGTTCCATTCACCATTGAGATTGCCGACAAAGCAATCAATGATTTTAATACCGCCGGTAAAATATTAAAAGAGGAGTTTGGCCTTACCTTCTGTTATCACAATCATGGCTATGAGTTTCAACCTTATAAAAATGGAACTTATTTTGATTATATCGTTACCAAAACCAATCAGGATTATGTAAGTTTTGAGCTGGATATTTTATGGGCTTTTCATCCTGGAAAAGATCCGGTGGAGTTATTAAAAAAATACCCAACCCGCTTTAAACTGATGCATGTAAAAGATTTACGTAAAGGGGTGGTTGGTGATTTTTCAGGCGGTACACCGGTACGCAATGATGTGGCATTAGGCTCAGGACAAATCAATATCGCTGCGGTGATTAAAGCTGCGCAAAAATCAGCCATTAAATATTATTACATCGAAGATGAAAGCGATGATGTAAATATCCAGGTGCCGGTAAGTTTATCCTTATTAAAGTCATTGTAATGAAATTTGGAATTACGACAATATATCTTGCGCTTGCGTTTTTTTCTATATCGCTGTTAAAAAATCAAGCAGCAGCACAGTTATCGCAATGCAAAGCGGAATTAAAAAATGATACGTTTGTGTTAGAGAACAGTAAATTGAAAAGAACCTTTCTTTGGAATAAAGGAGCCTTGCAGCATTTCAATCTGTTTAATAAAATAAAGAATCAACTCATCAGCGGAACCGGAGTTCCCGGGAAATCAGAGGTCTGCTTCCCGGGTATAAATGCAAAAACTGTAAATGGTAGTTTCCGCTTTTATAATGCGCCTGCAACAAACGCTGGTTATGAATACCTGGCGGCTGAAGTAATTGCTGACCTTGGAACGCTACATTTAAAAAATAATTTCAGAATTTATGCGGATTGCCCAGCCATTGTTTGTGATTATAATATCAGGGGAAAGACAGGTGATTGAACAAGCTATGTAACGGAAGGTGAGAGCCTGAAAAATATTGAAGATGAAAAGTCAAAAAAGTCGGCAGCAGGTAAAATATTTACCGCAGACAGGATATCCGTTTCTGGTAATTATTGGCAGTAAAAGTCTATTGAATTTTTTGATGCTTCCCATTATAATAACAATATGGTGGAGGTGTATACAAGGTTAATGTACCGCCAGGAAAATAGATTGAGGGGCAACCTGCCTAAGCTGCAATATGCCTGGATGGTGCAAGGGCAATCCGTTTTAAATCGGTTCTGATTGCTAAAAGAAATTGATAAATAAGTCAGCTATGCTTGGTCTAATAAATAATAGTGAGATTGCTGATATCGATGATTAATATTTTTAATGAAACAATTTGGTAAAAGAGGTATAAGTAAAGAAATTAAAATGATAGTAAAATGAAGAAAATCGCTTGCAATATCCTGGTCATGTTTTTTATCACAGCACTTCATGCGCAACATATAGTTGAAAGACAATTTTATTCTGATACCAACAAAATTATCTCCATTCAATACCCACCTATTACGGAAAGAGAGGGTAAAGGATTAACAATACCTGTTCCGCCAGCGGAGCATCCACGGCTATACTTAACAAGAAAAGATATTCCTTTATTAAAAGAAAAAAACAATAGCATTGTATTAAAAAACTGTTGGGGAAAAATTAAAGGTGCTGCTGCATTTATTACAAATGGATATTTAAAGTTAGATGCAAACAAGGCAGGTAATAATGATATTAATATTCGCAATGCCATTGAGGCAAAGGCTTTATTATATCTTTTTTCAAATGATCAGGAGCAGGGGAGGCAAACTGTAGATTATTTGCTTCATTATTATGCTACGCTTAAAATTGATATGCATAAAGATGATGTTTGCAGGGAAATAGGCCGTGCAATTGTTACGGGGGCAATTGTGTATGACTGGTGCTATGCGCTGATAACAGCAGCAGAAAAGCAAATCCTCATCGGACAAATGGAAACGCTGGCAACACATTTGGAAATTGAATGGCCAAAATTAAAGCAGGGTTCTATTACAGGTCATGGGGCTGAAGCACAGTTGGCGAGGGATATGCTTTCATGCGGTGTGGCAACATATAATGAAAAGCCTGAAATATACCGGTTGGCGGCAGGTAGGATCATGGCTGAGTTTGTGCCCTCACGAAAATTTTTCTATCCTGCTGCCTATCACCACCAGGGAAGCAGTTACGGGCCTTACCGGTTTTATTGGGATATGGTTACAACATTTATTTTTGACAAAATGGGTTACCCTGAAATTTTTGGAAGCGATCAGCGTAAAGCTCCTTACTATTTTATATATGGCAGAAGGCCGGATGGGCAACTAATGAGGAATGGCGATGACTTTACAGAACTTTTTACAAAATTTGGAAAGTACTGGGTAAATGGTGGTACCATAAACGCATTGGCCGGAAGTTACTTTAAAGATACCGTTTTGGTGAATGAAGCAATGAAAGAAGATAACCTTGGGAAAGGAGGTGATTACCTTTTTGATTTTTTATTTTACGATACGCAAATAGCAGGACACAAAAGCCCGCCAATGCTTCCTTTTACCAGGTATTTTAAAGAGCCCTTCGGTGCAATGATTGCCAGAACGGGTTGGGAGGATGGATTAAAATCGCCTGCTGTTGTTGCAGAAATGAAAGTAGGCGTTTACAACTTTGTCAATCACCAGCATTTGGATGCAGGAAGTTTTCAATTATATTATAAAGGCCCGCTCACTGTTCAATCGGGTGTTTACCAGGGTAAAAATGGTGGTTATGGAAGCGAACATTTTAGAAATTATTATCAGCGCAGTATTGCTCATAATACGATGTTGATTTATGACCCTAATGAAAAATTTATATGGGGGGATAAAGAAGTGATCAATGATGGTGGGCAGCGGTTGCCAAACAATAACCGTGAAACAACAAATCTGTCTGATTTTTCGGGGAATGAATATAATACAGGTGAGGTGCTGGCACATGCATTTGGCCCCGATTCCACCCGTCCGGAATTCTCGTATCTTAAAGGCAACCTGGCGCCGGCATATTCATCGAAAGTAAAAAGCTTCACCCGTTCTTTTGTATTCTTAAATTTCAAAAACAGCAAAATACCTGCGGCATTAATTGTATTTGATAATGTTATTACTGCCAACACAGCGTTTAAAAAATACTGGCTATTGCACAGTGTTGAAGAACCAGTTGTAAATAATAATACTACAGTTATTGCAAGATCAGGCAAAGGGTATAGTGGAAAGATGATCAATACGACCTTGCTTCCTGATAAGAATAATTTCACCATATCTAAAATTGGCGGTGCCACC
>JAWXCO010000099.1:0-2740 GCA_034408705.1 Bacteroidota bacterium | reverse complement strand
CTGCCAGATGTTGCACATCACGCATTTGGAATTGCAGCGGTAAGTAATAGGAAGCTGAACGACTTTGGGATAGTTTTTCTTGGAGCCAGTGGCTTTTGACCAAGATGCCGAAAGCAAAAATTTACTTCCTTGTGCAAACTGATAAAATGAAATATTCTTCACGGGTAAAATCATGCAAGTGTAGCATAAAACAACATGCCGGCACCTTGTATGTTCTTTATTCTCTCGCGATAGCGCATCACATCTCCCAAATAAAGCAGGTACTTCGGCAGTCTGAAAAAAACTTTGGAACTGCTATAATCAGCCATATTAGGCCAGAGATAATAATTCCCTAAATGGTAATCTGTACTGGAAATAACCCGAAAGCCAATATTATTAAACAGCCGGGCAAGATTTTTTTGATTATATGCGTAGTAGTGTGTGTTTTGAATGCCCAGTGCGGTGACGTGAATTTTTCTTAGTTCGTCTAAGGAAGCTATCTCATAATTTTTCAGGTAATAATTTGCCCAATACTTTTTTGCTTCCGGATGTTCCAGCATTTCTGTTGAGTCATTATTATCAGTTTCCAAGATTATAATAGTGTTTGCGTGACAAACATTTTTCAAATCTTTCAGGGTTTCAAGCGGCTTATTCAAATGCTCTATTACGTGCCTGCAGTAGATGATGTCGTATTTATCTGAAGCGGATTGAAGATAGTTTTCTAAGGGTTCTTTAATGATTCTATTTATTTGCTTCTGAAATTTTTCGCAAAATTCATACGATACCTTATCAGGCTCAACAACGGTAACATCCAGCCCAAGTTTTCCAAAAGCGTTTGAATAATAGCCTAACCCACAACCAATATCTAAGAGCGTTTTCCTTTTGAAACCATTCAATTTATTTAACTCCCTGAGATAATACTCTGCGCTTCTCAAAGAGTATTCAGCTTTCGATTTATTGTAAGCATGGGCGATATTTTCATACATCCCTTCCATGATATACGATTCAGGAATTGGGTAAAACCGTCTTAATTCGCAGGCTTCGCAGGCGTATAAGCTATGATCTTTTCTTTTCGCTTTTAGCAAAAGCCTGTGCTGGGTTTCCTGAATGCATATAGGACAAAAAATCTGGGCGCTGTCGGGTTTCAATAGAGGGTTATTTTTTACTGATTTCGATGAGTTTCTTTCCAAGAATTTGCAAGAGATATTTAAATTGAGATGGACTATTATTCTTTCTCGGATTTGCGCCCAACTTTTGATAAAGCGATGAAGGATTGCATCCTCTGAACACGATTGGGATTCCTCTAGGGGTATTTAATTTTTCCATGTTTTGATAAGAAACACGAAAAGCCCTGCGTGGCTTTTCTGAACTTACTTTGTCACTTGCGTGAAGAAGTAATTGATTGAAAATTAACACATCACCCGCCTCCAATTCAACATACACCGCTTTGTCTTCCTCTACAAACTCTTCATTAACCAAATCATGATAGGCAGCGCCCTTTACACGATGCCAAGGGAGAAACCCTTTTTTATGGGAGCCCGGAATCACTTTCATCGCCCCGTTTTCTTTCCTGATATCATCCAAAGCAATCCACGCCATAAACTTTATTGGCTCCTTGCTTCGGTTAATGAAATCCTGATGCCAGGGAACTGCATTGTTTTTCTCCTTTGGTTTGAATACTAAGGAGTTTTCATAAAGCGCGATATCTTTTCCTAACGACTTTTCTAATTCATCTAAAATGATTGGATTTGAGGCTAATTCAAGGAACAGCGGGTTGCGTTGGAGCAAATCATATAAAACCCCTGTTTCTGCACGATGAGGAAGAAAATATTTTTCAAAAGGATCATTGAGGTTTTTTTCGCAATACTCCACAGACTCCTCTACGAGTTTTCTCACAGGAGAAAGTTGTCTATCTGAAAAAATGTTTTTCAAAATTGTAAAACCGTCATTTTGTACTGTGTATTCCATTTTAATCTGACAAAAGTAGCAGAATTCCCTTTCAGGAAAAAGTTTGTATTTTAGCTTAAACAAATCTAAGTGTATGTTTAAACTATCGCTCCTTCCTGCTCTTCTTTTTATATCATCTTTCATGTACCCGCTTTTAACTGTTTCTTATGCTCAATCATGTTTAATTGCTGATTTTCCTTTTAACGGGAATGCAATTGATGCCTCCGGCAATGGAAACAACGGTACGGTTTCAGGGGCAACGCTCACTACTGGTCATGATGGAGTTGCAAACAGCGCATACTTTTTTGATGCAGTAAATGATGAAATTATTATGAATAACGTGCTGGGTAACTTTGGGACAAGCGACTACACAATCAGTTGCTGGTTGAAAACTATATTACAATCAGGAACTGCGAGATTCCTCTCGAAGCGTTCCGCTTGTACGAATGGAACATTTTACAACCTTGGCGTGAAGAATAGCGAATTCGAGTTTGAGGCACAAGACAACTCAGATCAGATTGGAGGATGGAGCACTATTCCTGTTAATGATGGAAACTGGCATCATATAGCAGTTGTTCGTTCGGGTGAGTTATTCTCTTTTTTTATAAATGGTTATCTTGAATTTGCAGAATACTCCGGATACGTTTTTGATTCTGATAACAATGCGAATCTGAGAATTGGCGATGATGTTTGCGTGGGCGTTTCGACAAGCGTAAAATTCACCGGCTCTCTTGACGACATCAAGTTTTTCGACTGCGCATTGAATGCCATTGAAATTGCACAATTGATAAATGATACTGCCGGATGCACAGTT
>JAWXCO010000098.1:0-3658 GCA_034408705.1 Bacteroidota bacterium | reverse complement strand
CGAATAGCAGCGAAGCGGATAGTGAAACAGCTCTAAGCGGAAAGCATAATAAATATTATCTATATAAGGCCATCCCGGGTAAACCGGGGTGGCCTTTTTGGCTTTGACTACCACTGTTAATTACAAAATTTTGCAGTTAATTGCAGAAGCGCTAAGTTTATGCCAATTTAGTATACCACTTGAATTACGCTATTACCATTTCTTCTTTAACCCAAACTAAACATGTATGAGAAAATTTACATTTAAATTTTTTATTGTTGGGCTTTTATTGACTATTTGCTGTAGTAATATTTATGCACAGCAAAAACCTGAAACTGTTGCAGTTACAGGTCGCTTAATAAGAGTCACTCCAAAGCTTTCCGAAATTGACCGAACCAGTATGTATGGCAAGCCTCTTGTAAAAACCCGTGATATGGACGGTATAATATGGCTGAAACCTTTTAGAGAGAAGATGAAGGAAGTTGAAGAAAAAATGGAAAATGACGCAAAGGATAAAATTAACAAGGAGTATTTAGAAGTTACCAAAGGCAAGAAAACTGATCCGATACAAAAAAATACTAACGAGAATCTGCTCATTCCAACGACAACACTCGGGGCAAATTTTAACGGCCAAACTTCACCGAGTCTTCAACCTACAGATAACAATATGGCTGCCGGGCCCAATCATGTTGTTCAGGTTGTAAACAATACAGCGGGAACACAACTTACGATTTGGAATAAAGCCGGTGTCGTGCTTCAGCCCGCTACCATTTTTGCAACCATTTCAGGTGTGCCGGGAGATGGTGACCCGATCGTTCTTTATGATCAACTGGCTGACAGATGGTTCATAGCTGAATTTGGGGGCTCTACGGGCACAAATTCTTTAATTATAGCAGTTTCCACGACTTCGAATCCTACAGGTATGTGGAGCATATATCAATATACAGATGCAGCTTTTTTCCCCGATTACCCTAAATTTTCTATTTGGCATAATGCATATTATGCATATACAAACGACTTTACCCCACCCGGAGCCAACCCTTTTTTAGGAACATCAGTTTGGGCGTTTGATCGTGCAGCCATGATAGCCGGTTCACCTACTGCACAGATGCTTAGACAACGAATAAACCCCGGCGGTCCGTTCGGTCCCTTAGGATTTATGGGCACGGTTGGTTTGGAAGGGATGACTACTTCCACACAAAACGGTCTTTTTGTAGTGCCAACAAGCGCTACTCAATTGGGTATTTTTGAAGTTACTCCAAATTTTGGGGCTTCTACAATTACAGTTGGTCCAACAACAGCTTTGCCAGTTAATGCCTGGAGTACATCAGGAGCCATCCCCCAACAGACAGGGCCTGCTTTAGGATCACTTTCGCCACGATTGATGTTTAAAGTAAACTATCGTAATAATGGTGGTACAGAATCTATTGTTTTGGCCCACACTATTGGAAATGGTGCTCTTGCGCAGGTTCGATGGTATGAACTCAGGAGGGTAGCTGGAACCTGGACCGTATTTCAACAAGGCGACGTACCCGGTACAGATGGCAACAGCCGCTGGATGCCCGGTATTTCAATGGATGGTTGTGGAAATATAGCCCTTATGTATGACGTAGCCGGCGCAGGAACTCCTGCCGCACATCCTTCCATACGCTATACAGGCCGGAACCCTGCCGATCCTCTTAATACAATGACATTACCAGAAGCTGTAATTTTTAATGGTACTGTTGGCACGGGTGGAATTACCCGGTGGGGCGATTATAATACAACCGTTCAGGATTATACGGCTGCCGGTATTCCTACCAATGGATCGTTCTGGAGTACCTCTCAGCATAGTAATCAGCTAACTCGTATTGCTAATTTTACACTTACCGGCGGATGTGTTGCTGCACCTAATATTACTACAGGCAATGCTACCATCACATCAGAAAGTTGTCTTCCCAATAATTCCGTGATTGATCCGGGTGAAACGGTTTCTGTTAGTTTTTGTGTTTTAAACCCCGGAACTGCTAACACGACTAATCTTGTTGGTACTTTACAGGCAACTGGTGGTGTAACAAGCCCAAGCGGACCTCAAAACTATGGGGTTGTTACTTTTGGCGGACCTGCTGTTTGCCGTACTTTCTCGTTTGTTGCTAATGGAACATGTGGTAGCACAGTTACTGCATCAATTCAAATGCAGGACGGCGCAACAAATTTTGGAACACTCACGTATACATTCCAGTTAGGTGTGACGACCAATAATACACTTACGTTTTCTAATCCCTCTGCTATAACTATACCTGCCAGCGGTACAGGTGTATCAACGGGTGCTCCGGCAACCCCTTATCCTTCGAATATTACCGTTGCAGGCATCACTGATCCGGTGAGCAAAGTAACGGTTACACTTACAGGATTAAACCATACTTTCCCTGATGATGTGGATATGCTGTTGGTATCACCCACCGGTCAAAAATTTATTATACTTTCTGAAGTTGGCGGTGCTAATGACTGGGTGAATGCTACTATTACGCTTGACGATGCAGCAGCCGCAAATCTTTCCGACGGGGGAGATAATCCGACAGGCACATATAAACCGACTAACTTCGGTACCGGGGATATGTTTCCACCACCGGCGCCAGCAGCGCCTTATCAAAACCCTGCAACAGCAGGCAGCGCAACTTTTGCAAGTGTTTTCAATGGTTTAGATCCAAATGGTACCTGGGGCCTTTATATCGTGGACGATTTAGGTGGAGATATCGGGTCAATTACAGGAGGCTGGAGTTTGCAAATTACAACTTCGGTATCGGCTTGTTGTACCGGCATCAGTAACGATCTTTGCTCCGCTGCACAGACCATTAATTGCGGCCAGACCATTAGTGGTACTACAGTAGGCGCTACAATTGATGCGGTCAGCAATTGCAATGGCTTTCCTTTGAATACTGCGCCTGGTGTTTGGTATAAATTTACCGGTGACGGAACTACTGTTACCTTAAGCCTTTGCGGAGCAGGTACTACCTACGATTCCAAAATCGGAGTATTCAGCGGTACTTGCGGGGCATTGACCTGTGTAACAGCCGATGATGATTTCTGTAGCTTTATCGGCCCATCACAGGTAACTTTTCTGAGCGTTCCAGCTACTGATTATTATGTATTAGTAACAGGATTTGGTACGGCTGCGGCGGGTGCATTCTCTTTAACCCGCACCTGCGTAGGGGCGTGTACTCTAATCTGCCCTGCAAATATTACGGTATCGAATGATCCTAACCAGTGCGGTGCGCTAGTTAATTACCCTGTACTTATAGGTATCGGAACGTGCGGAACAATTACCGCCAGCCCTGCTTCCGGATCATTCTTCGCTGTTGGAACAACAACTGTTAACGCAACAAGTACGGCGGGCCCGACTTGTTCATTTACTGTTACAGTAAATGATACACAGGCCCCGGTTATAACTTGCCCTGCTAACGTAACGGTTAGTTGCGCAGCAGCAGTGCCCGCAGTAAACCTCGCAGCGGCTACTGCAACGGATAACTGTCCGGGTGTGGTGAAAACACATGTTGGAGATGTGATCAGTGCACAAACCTGTGCGAACCGTTTTGTGATAACACGTACTTATCGTGCAACAGATGCTTCGGGTAATGTTACGAACTGTACACAAACGATCACAGTAAATGATATAACGAATCCAACGATCACTACCTGT
>JAWXCO010000097.1:0-3453 GCA_034408705.1 Bacteroidota bacterium | reverse complement strand
TAATAGATATTAAATTGGTTAGTGGAGCTCTAAGGTTGTGGCTTGTGATGTAAGTATATTGTTTTAGTTCTGCGTTGCTTTTGGTTAGTTCACTTATTAATTGTTTTTTTTCTTCTTCATTTTTTTTACGGCTGGTAATATCCCTAAAGTTGAGTACTACCGCATTTACCGCAGTATCGTGCAGTAAATTATGAAAATTAGTTTCCAGCCATATATATTCTCCTTACGGGCTTAATACCCTGAAATCGGCATCAAGTACTTTGTTGGTTTCAATAACTACTGCCGAAAATAATTTGAATACTTTTCTTACATCTTCCGGGTGTAAAAATCCAGGGGTGCTTATGCCGATTACTTCAGTTGCAGGGTAACCCAGAATTTTGCTGGTAGTGTTGCTCATTTCAATAATGTAGCCGTCTTTGTTTAATAAGGCAAGCCCATCGGTGCTATTTTCTATCAGTGAGCGAAAGCGTTTTTCACTTTGCGTCATTTGCACCTGAATTCTTTCCCGCTCTATGCTGTAAAGTATACTTTTTTGAAGAATTGCACTACTGATATCATCTTTAACCAGGTAATCCTGTACACCTAGCTTAAGGCTGTTAATGCCGGTTTCTTTATCGGCAAATCCGGTTAGTACAATTACAGGAGGTACGCCGGGCAAAGCTTTTAGCTGGTTGATGGATTGCTCGCCCTTGCTATCTGGTAACGTAAGATCAAGTAAAATGATATCTATCGGCTGTTGCTTTAATACCGTTATTGCTGCTGCCAAATAGGAGCAGTGAATGATATTGGCAAGCGGAAACGCCTCTGAAAGGTAATCAGTAACCAAAATGAAGTCACCTTTATTGTCTTCTATTATTAATACCTGCAGTTTATTGGATGTGGGCATGTTATAAAATATAAGCGTACGTATTTTTTTATTTCATCAGCAGGCAAAAAAAGTATACGCTTAACACAGAAACTGTACACTACTTATTTGCCAATTTTCTATTTGAATAAATACTTGTTTGTTATTTAGGTCTTTATCTAAACTTCTAAACCATCTAAACACAAATGATTTAATTAATTTAAGAGGCCTTAATTACTAAACCATTATTATACAGGTTTGGGTATGGTAAAAAAGAAAGTTGATCCCTCCCCTGGTTTAGATTCCATTGTTATAGTGCCTCCATACCGCTCAACAATTTTTTTGCAAACTGCCAAACCAATACCTGTTCCGCTATATTCATCTTTATTATGAAGGCGTTGAAACATGATAAAGATTTTATCACTGAATTTTTCGTCAATACCAATTCCATTATCTTTAACAGCAATCAGCCAGTCGTTTGGCCTTTCTGTACCGGTAACATATATAATTGCCTTGTTGCCTGCCTGCTGATATTTAATGGCATTGCTTATCAGATTTTGTAATAATTGTTCCATTTCTAATTGTACCGCCATTACAACCGGCAAGCCATCCGTATAAATGGTGGCGCCATTAGTAAGTATTTCATATCGTAATATTATTTGTACTTCCTTCACTACGTTTTGCAAATTAACCGGCTGGGTTTGCTGGTGTTTACTTGCCAGCCGGGAGTACAGCAGTAAGTCATTTATCAACTGCTTCATTCTGTTAGATCCATCCACGGCATAGCGTATATAATCAGTTGCAGTTTCGTCCAGTACATCTTTGTACTTTTTTTGCAACAGATTCATAAAGCTGCTTACCATCCGCAACGGCTCCTGCAAATCGTGTGATGCTATAAAGGCAAACCGTTCCAGTTCTTTATTGGATATAGAAAGGTCATATGCTTGTTTTATCAGGGCCGCCTCTGCTTTTTTCCTTTGTGTAATATCTTTTGAGTTAACAATGATTGCTTTAATAGCGGGGTTTAATAACTGATTGTTTGCCTGCCCTTCCATCAAAACATATTCTCCAAACTTATTCATAACCCTATATTCAACTACATTTGAGTTGCCGGGAGTCAATAACATTTTTTCCATTTCAATAGCTAACATTGCTATATCATTGGGGTGCATAAATTCAAATAAATTTCTGCCAATGGTTTCTGTTTCATTGTACCCCAATACCTGTTTTATTGAGGCACTTTGGTAAACTATATTGCCATAATTATCAATAAGGGTGATAATATCAGAGATATTATGCACCATGCTTTTGAACTTTTCTTCACTTAGTTTCAAAGCCTTTTCTGCCAGTTTTTGTTCTGTAATATCCAGGTGTATACCAATGGTGCCAACCATTTTACCTTCATCATTATAATGTGGGGCACCACTTATAAGCCACTCTTTTGTTTCGCCTTTTTTATTAATTAATATTCTTTCATATACCCCGGCAATGCCCCTTTCCCGTTCAGCATTTATTTCAATTAATTTAAAATTAGTTTCACTTTTTGCAAAGAGTGTTTTAGCAGATTTTCCAATTATTTCTTCCATACTGTAGCCGCTCATCTCACAAAAACTATTGTTGGCAACCTCAATTATTTCATTTGTATCTACTTCCAGCAGTCCAAGATTAATATTGGCAATAATATTCCGGTATTTTTCTTCGCTTAACCTCAATGCAATTTTTACATTTTTTTCTACGGTCATGTTCACTACAGTAGAAAGCATAAATGCCTTACCCTTGATAGTAATAATTGCTATGGATAAAAGCCCGTGAATTACCTGCCCACCTTTAGTTAGAAATTCGATTTCCTCATTTTCAACAAAACCCTTGTCAATAATTGATTTAAATACCCTGTCTCTATCGGCTATGTTTTTGTACAGGCAAGCGGAGGTTGTACCAATCAACTCTTCTTTTTTATACCCCAGGTGTTTATATAATATATCATTTGCATCCCTTATTATTCCATCGGAAAAAGACACGAGGGTAATACCGACAGGACTGTTTTTGAAGATGGCAGAAAATAGTTCTTCCGATTCCTTTAATGCCTGCTGGTTGTTGCTTCTTTCAATTTCTTTAGCAATCCTTTCTGAGTAAAACCGAAGGATGGTTTGCTTCACTTCCAGGTACTTTACAGGTGCTTTATACAGTAATACCAATATACCTATAGATGTACCCTTGCTGTTGATGAGTGGGATACCTATATAGCCTTCTATTTGCATTTGCTCCAGCAATACATCCAATGGAAAAAGCTCAGCAACATTTTCTACATAAGCACATCCTGCGTTTTCAAAAGTATTTTGACAAGGAGTGCCGGGAAGCGTATAAATAAAATTATCGGCGATACTTCCTTTAATAGCATGAGCAATTGTTTCTATTGTTCCCTCATCGCGGGTTTTATGCAAACCAATAAATGCATGATCTGCATGCAACGAACTTGATAATTGTATAACGATGGTTTGTAAAAAATCATCTATACCTTTACTAATAACAGCTGTAGAAATTTGATTGAGTGCATTATCAAGCAGTTTTCTTTCTTTCCTTGTTTTAGCTTCTGCCAGTTCTCTTTTTAC
>JAWXCO010000096.1:0-45240 GCA_034408705.1 Bacteroidota bacterium | reverse complement strand
TATTTAATTTTAGCGTAGTCATTCGCATACACTACCACCCATGGCTTCAAACAATCACTTCAATCAAAATATTGCAAAGAACTGTTTGCTGCTGTTTGTTTTTTTACTTACTGCTTCCGGCGCATTTTCACAAAAAGCCGTTGCAGACAGCCTGGTTAATTTACTTGCTGTTGAAAAAAAAGACAGTAACCGGGTAAAGTTGATGTGGGAGTTGTCCAGGGCGATCAATGTATATAACCCGGATACTGCGCTTACTATATCTTACCAGGCACTATCACTTTCCCAAAGAATTGATTTCACAGAAGGGGAATCCCGTTCTTTAGGTGCTTTGGCCAGTACTTTCAGGAAGGTCGGTAACTATTCCCGGGCATTGGAATTCAGTATTCAAAAATTAAAACTGGAAGAAACAAGAAACAAGCCCCGTAACCTGGCCAGTGTACTGATCACCATCGGCACGGTATACCGTGAACAGGAAGAATACCGGAAGGCACTCGAATATTATTCAAAAGCCGACTCCGTTATTCTTAAGAATGGTATTGAAGACTTAAAGTATTACACGGCATTGAATATTGGCGATGCGTACAACCTGCTCCACATTACCGATTCCGCCTTTACCTATTTTACCAAATCATTGGAGATTGCCCGGGTAATGAATGACGGCGATTTTATCGGCACTTCTATGACCGGTCTCGGCCATTGTTACCTGAAACTGGGTAGTTACCAGAACTCTTTGTTGAACTATCAAACGGCCATTACCTACCTGCAGGCGGCTAATGATGATGAAATTCTTTGTGAAGCCACCCTGGGCCTTGCCAATTTATATGAACACCTCGACCGGTACGATTCAGCGGCTTGGTATGCTGGCATTTCCCTCTCTATTGCCCGGAAAGATGGGTTCCTTTCGAAAGAACTGGAGGCCGCAGAATTCCTGACCAACCACTATAAAAAAGTAAAAAGTATTGATAGTGCGTTTATCTATGTAAGCTATGTAAAGAGCCTGAATGATTCCGTCAACAGTAAAAGCAAGATCCGGGAATCGCAGGTGATCTCCAGCAATGAGCATTTTCGCCAACTGGAATTGGAAGACGACCGGCACAAATCCAAAAAACGACGGGTGGAACAATTGCAGATGATGCTGATAGCCATGTTTATCCCTGGGTTTTTTCTGCTGACGATGTTACTGAGCCGGGTCAATGTGCCGGTGAAAATGATACGCTTACTTGGTGTATTATCGCTACTCTTTCTATTCGAATACCTGACTCTTCTGCTCCATCCTACTGTGGCAAGGCTGACACATCATACACCCATCTATGAGATACTGATTTTTGTGGTACTGGCAGCTATACTTATCCCCCTTCATCACCGGCTTGAACACTGGCTTATCCATAAACTTATCCACCACCGGCATGGAACAAAACCAAAGACATTGAAGGTGGTTAAATAAAAAATCGTTCCGATTACTGTATTGATAAAACAGGTTTCGGAACGATTGTGAATTTGTTTTCCAACGCATTTATCCGGGATCTTTTACCGGCTTTTTCTTAACTGTATCATCCGGATTTTTCATCTTAGCCGAATCAGGCGGCATTACTTTAATCAAGTCATCAACCGGCTTTACAATAACTGTATCGGGTGGTGGGTCTTTTTTGTCACCTTCTTTCTTATTGTTACAGGCTACAACTGTAATACTCAAAATAAGAAAGCCCAAAAGCATTTGATAAACAGGTTTTGGCATTTTGTTGGTCATGTTGAAAAGTTTAGAACATAAGAATACAAAAACTATCAGCAAATTCCAAAAAAGCCTGTGAAGATGTGTTGATTTATATTAATCTCCGGCATTCAGTTTTACCTCTTTTTTGGGCTCGGGTTTCACCAATTTAAAATAAGTTACTTTAAAACGGTTATTGATCAATTCGCCTTGTACTTCCGCTTTTCTTATGGCTTCGCAAAAACCATCTTTGGCATGGGCATCCCCATGGTCATTTATAGATGTGCCATCTACAAAATAAGCTTTGCCTTCTATGCGAACGGCCAGGTTACAGCCTTTACCTTCGAGATGAAACTGGCATTCGCCACAGGATGCATCTAAAGTTTGTATCTTTTTGGTTGAATCCGGTTGGTTGAGTTGGGTGCTTTTATTTTGTGCACCTGCACTTAGTATAAAAAAGCTGCAAACAACCAGTGTGAATAAAGTCTTCATAAAATTTTGATTACGCATTTAATGAATCTGTTTAGCTTTCAAAATTAGCTATTCCAGCCGAAAAAAGCACAGCGGCGGAAGAACTGGCCTCTTCCAGCCTGATTTTAAGAAACCTATGACAGATTTGAAATGGGAAGCATCGTAAAATAGCTTACCTTTAAGTTATTCCGGGGATAAGAGGACTACTTTCCCGTTTTTACTTCCCCCTTATTTCGGAGCCAACAGGCGATTTTAAAACTAAACAGCAAAAGAATATGGCAGAAACATGGAACAAAAAAGAAAGAGAAAAGAAAAAACAACAAAACAAAAAAGAGAAAGCAGAACGTAAGCAGGAACGTAAAGATAATGCCAAGGATGGTAAAAGCTTTGATGATATGCTTGCCTACCTGGATGAAAATGGCAACCTCTCCTCCAAACCACCGGATCCCCGGAAAAAAATTATCGTCAACGTAGAAGACATTGAAATTGGTGTTCCCAAACAACAACCTATCAACCCGGAAGATCTGATCCGTAAAGGGGTCGTTACCTTCTTTAATGACGCTAAAGGATATGGCTTTATCAAGGATATGGAAACACAGGAAAGTGTTTTCGTACATATCAACTCCCTGTCAGAAGAAGTTAGGGAACATACAAAAGTCACGTTTGAAGTTGAAATGGGACCTAAAGGTGCCAATGCTGTCAACGTAAAAGTTGTCAAGTAATCCCATACACTTTCGCATTTTATTAATTCAGCCATAGCACTCTCGTACTGGAAGAACTAATACAGAGTAACCCGTAAATAAAGGTTACTTTACAGGTCCTGCAGGCGCTGCTGTCTGTAATAATTCCCCCAACACGATGTCAACTATTCTAGAAATTGCGACTGCAGACAGGAATCTTAGTGCCCTTGTCAAAGGCCTTAAAGCTGCTAACATGGAAGAGACATTAAGTGGTATTGGGCCGTTTACTATCCTGGCCCCGGTGAATCTTGCTTTCGGAAAATTAACTTCCCCGGATACATTTGATAATATGGTAAAACAAGGTAATAGCAAAACCCGCCTCTCCGCTATTCTTTCATATCATGTGATTACCGGTAAAAAATTGCTAAAAGATTTTCGGGATGGCCAAAAACTACCCACCGTTAATGGCCAGGAACTGGTCGTTTCGGTATCAGATGGCGAAGTTCGTATTAACGGGGCGAAAATATTGGCTAAAGACAGGCAGGGCTCTAATGGGGTTGTGCATTCCATTGATTGTGTTAACCTGCCGACAGCATAAAATAGTAATTCCTTTCTTGTAATTAATAATCCGCAAATGGTAAAAGATACGATCGTTCAGTTCATATGTTATGTTACTCAACTTGGGATAGATGAATTTATTCCAAAATGGGATGAGTATGCCAACCGCTTACAGACAAAAAAGCAAGAGCCTGTTTTGCTCGGGCAATTGAATGAAACAAAAAATAAGTTCCGTTATATCTCCCGGCATGAATGGTTAGAGAAGGATTTCCAGTTTAAGTTTATGAATGAGCGGAAATCTGTGAATTTTCCTGAACATACGATAAAAGCAATACAGGCAGGTGGCTATAGTACCCTGCAAAAAAAGAATCGCAACAGTAAAGGAAACGACGACGTAAAAATAATGGCTTTCATCAATCATGATGAGAACGATATTGATTTCTACACACAGTTGCCTTCTTACCATCAATTAACGATTCATCAGGCTTACTACGAAAGCTGTTTGTATGGTTATGTACTGGAATTTATTGTTCCGGAAACGGAGGCCGGTGAATTATTGGTACAACTAAAACAAAGACCCGGAATTGAAGCAGGGGTCTATAAAGAATGCCTCGTAACGCAGGAGTAGATCCACTGAGGTCAACATAAAAAGTGAATAACCCGTTTGATAAATTGATCGACAGTTACCTGGATAATAAATTGGGAATTGATACTGGTTTTATATCTGAGCGATTATCCCATGGCCTGCAGGAAAATATTAAGCAATTGCATCAGGATAAAAAAATGAGCAATGCCGGTATCGGGAATGCACTGATCAAAGATGCCAGCCAGCAAATGCGGGGCGACCATATCTACTGGATGGATAAAAAACATAATAATGCTTTCGAGCAGGAATTCCTTCAACTGGCAGAACAATTTATTGACCACCTGAACAGCACCTGCTACACGGGGATCAACGAGTCCGAGTTTCATTACGCTGTATATGAAAAAGGAAGTTCTTATAAACGACACACCGACCAGTTTAAGAATAATAATAACAGGAAATATTCGCTGATCACTTACCTGAATGATAGCTGGCTGGAAGAAGATGGCGGACAATTACAGGTGTACCAACAAGAATCTACGCAGCAGGTGCTCCCCCATTCCCAAACTGCAGTATTCTTTAAAAGCGATGAACTGGAGCATGAAGTGATGAAGGCCAACCGGCAGCGGATGAGTATCAGCGGCTGGTTAAAACAAGTCTAAGTGTAAAGTAAACTTAGGTATACATTTTCATTACTGGCTGGTTTGAATAAGACAAAGGGGTATATATACTTCCCATACTCCTGCTTATAGCCTGTCGATCTCCCGGCGGTAATCATATTGAAGATCCTCATGGAGGGAGCCCATTGTTTTATTGATCTTCTTTAGCTGGTTCAGGTAAATATTGGAGAGTACCGGGTTACTGCTGATAGAAATATTCAAGTCTTTCATTTTTGTACAAAAATAAATGAGCAATTCAATTTCTACGGCGGGCAGGCCGCTGTAGCGGGTGTACTTATTCGTGATGCGTAATATCTTCCGCAGGGTCTTTTTGACAAAATATACATTGGTCTTATTGATGTCTCCAAACTGCGAGTCCATCTCTTCTTTTACACCGGTGATATAAGCGCTGGTGTCGTGTGCTTCGAATAAGAGGTAGGTGAGCAGTTCCTTATTTTCTTTTTTAAAACGGGACAGCCGCAGGCAAAGCTCGATTAGTGTTGAGGGAGCTGTATTGACCAATTCCTGTTTTAATTCACTGATGGTTGCTGCTTTCATATACCTGCTTTTATTGTTTCGCGGTTGCTAAAATACACCCTGCAATGAACAAAGAACAAAAAACTGTACCGGCGCTGCTACAATTTTTTTATCCCCCGCTTCCTCCCTATTTTCACCGTATGCACCCGCATTTACTGACCTTATTACAATGCATCGACCTGGAGGAAAAAGAGCAGTCGCAGCGGTATAGCCTGGACCAGCAACACACATTGAAACAATTAAAGGCCGAAGGGTTGGCTTTACATCCTATTATTGTTACCCGCCGGAATTTTGGTTATGCCGATTATCCCGAGATCAGTTTCAAATTAAGTTTTCCACCGGAAACAAATCTATTCAGGGATGGTGCGGCCATTGAATGTTTTATTGCCGGCGAAGATCCGGTAAAGGGTGTGCTGATGAATCTTGATGGTAAAAACGGTGAATTCCGATTATTTGCCCCCGATTTCCCCGACTGGATCGAAGATGATGGCGTGGGTATTAAACTGGCCCCCGATACCCGGACAAGCAGTATCATGAAAAAAGTGTTGAATGAACTGGAGGGTAATAAATCTTTATATAATTTGTTTGAAAAGTTGCACGGGAAATCACATCCGGCAAAGACAGCAACGGATTTGGGAACAGGTTCTCTCTCTTTTCAAAATAAACAACTGAATGAAAGTCAGCAACAGGCCGTAATAGCAATTCAGCAAAATGAAGAACTCCTTATCGTACATGGACCGCCGGGCACTGGTAAGACCACTACTTTGATCGAAGCGATCATTCAATTGATCAAAGCCGGTGAAAAAGTGCTGGTAGCTGCACCGAGCAATACGGCAGTGGACAATATCGCCAAAGGCCTGATCCAACGTGGTGTAAAATTGCTAAGAGTGGGTAATATAAGTAAAGTGGATGAAACCATCTTTGCCCACACCCCCGAGGGCCGGCTGGCAAACAGCAAGCAGCAAAAAGAGATCAAACAATTAAAAATACGGGCAGAGGAATTTCGTAAGATGGCCCTGAAGTATAAACGCAGTTTTGGTAAGGCCGAACGGGAACAGCGAAACCTACTTTTCAAAGAAGTGAAAAATATTCGGACTGAAATAAAAAAACTACAGGCTTACAACGAAGACAAACTATTTGAAGAAGCAGAAGTAATTGCGGGTACACCTATTGGATTATATGATGCCCGGATCAACCAGTTTCATTTTAAAACCCTGGTCATTGATGAAGCAGGGCAATGTATAGAACCCCTGGCCTGGTGTATATTTCCTCTCGCAGATAAGATTGTGCTGGCAGGCGACCACTGGCAGCTCCCTCCTACCGTATTGAGTAATGAAGCGGCAAAATTGGGTTTTAACCAATCCATTTTAGAAACAGCTATTGACACAGCCCCTGCTGTTTTCCTGCTCAATACGCAGTACCGGATGCGGCAGGCCATTGCTGGTTTTAGCAGCCATTATTTTTATAATAACCTCTTGCTCACAGCCGGACACTTAAATAATACCGGGGTACATCTCACTTTTATTGATACGGCAGGCTCGGGTCATAATGAAAAACGCGGACCGGACGGCATGAGTTTACAGAACGAGGGAGAATTACAGCTTGTTCAAAAATTAATTGAAACAGAATCGCTGGATCAATTGGGAACAGCATTTATTTCGCCTTACTCAGGACAGGTAACAGCGGCCAGGGAAATATTACCCCGGCAACTTCGTATCAGTACCATTGATAGTTTCCAGGGGCAGGAGAAGGAAAATATTATCGTATCGCTGGTACGAAGTAATGATGATGGCGATATAGGGTTTTTAAAAGATTACCGGCGGATGAATGTGGCCATTACCCGGGCTAAAGAAAGGCTGTACGTGATCGGTGACAGTGCTACTATTGGAGGAGATGCTTTTTATAATGCTTTTTTAACCTATATCGAGCAACATGGTACGTACAGAACGGTATGGGAATTTGAATTATAGGTTACCATAATTGATTCTATTTGAAACATTTTATCTAAAAGAATTATGTCCCCAGCCCAACTTCTCGAACAATTAAGAAACCAGACCTATATAGCACTCGGCTCTTCACCGGTACATGGTATTGGTGTGTTTGCTATCAATCCTATTCCGAAAGGTTGCCGGGATATTTTTTCCAGGGACAGTGGTGAATGGATCAGGTTACCTATTACCGAAGTGGAAAAATTACCGGCTCATTCCCGCTCACTAATCGAAACCTATTGCCTCTTTGATGCCGAAAATTATTTTGTACCGGAAAGTGGTTTTAAAATTATTGACCCGGTAATTTATTTGAATCATTCTTCACGTCCCAATATTATCTCCGTTAATGATGGTGAAGTATTTGAAGCGTTAAGAGATATTCTGGCAGGGGAAGAATTATTAGTCAATTACGGGGAATTGGTGGAAGGCATGGAATCCTATGATGATGTGTCTGCCGGGGAGTAAAAATCAGCTCAATTATATTTTTAAAGGACTATTGCCTCGCGCAACTCCTGCCACTGTGCCTTTGTGATGGTATATACATAATCCAGTTTTGCCGGCTCCCCATAATAAGCCATCTGTTTTTCCCCGGTCTTGATAGCGCCCAACCGTTCAATAGAAATTTGTGATCGCTTGTTGACAGCACCAATATAGAAAACAACATTTTCCACCTGGTTGAAGATATGGTCGAGCATGAGCTTTTTAAGGGCATAGTTATATCCCCGGGCCCAATAACTGCGGACAAAAAAAGTATAGCCGATGGCAACCGTACCCGTGGCGCCTTCATAATCGCTGTAGCGGGAACAACCGATGACCTCACCTGTTTGTGCATCCTGTACCAGTAATGCACCACCCGACTCTATCCCCCCTTTAAAATAGTTGGTAAAATCTTCCAGCCGGTACCTGTTCTTATTCGGATGCTGTTCCCAGATCAATGGATCAGCAGCCGCAGTATACAGACTTTCAAAATCTGTTTCCAGTAAAGGCCGGGCTATGACCAGACTGTTTTGAATTGTGGGCTGAAAATTAATGGCAGTCAGTTCCATGATAACAAAATTGATAGGGCAATAAAGTTACGCAGAACTATTTACCGGCGTTGATGACCGTACAGACAATATTCATCCGTTCATTCACCCGGGTAATATTGAGGTTGATTACATCGGCCTGCCGGCTGTCGTTGTAGAGCTTATCAATTTCCGCACTGGTTTTATTGAGCTGGTTCTGGTCAAGATTGGCGATCGTCGTTTTTAACGAGGCTATCAATTCTTTCATCTCCCGGTAGTTCTCGTTATAGATGGTTTCAAACTCTTTTTGGATCCGTTTGATACCTGAAGTGATCAGCTTGGCCGATGTAGGCGCATCAGGCGGATAAAAGGAACCTTCTTGTTGTTGCCGGGCTGTATCCTGCCAGGCTTGTAATTTTTGCGGGTCATAATATTTCTGTAACAAGGCCTCTACCGTGCTTTCCTTCAAGGATGATTTTGGAATACTGGTATTCATGGTCGTAATACTTTCCACCAGGAAATCTTTCAGATCTTCCTTGATCTCCACAGATTTTTCCAGCATTTTTTCCACCTGCTCACTGAACTGTTCATTGATGGCATTCAGTTTTTCATACTGGTAGAAATATTGCTCCACTTTGGCCATGAATTTATTAAGGTCTTCTTTGGTAATGCTTTTTTCTACGATCACCAGATTACTCACCAGGGAGAGCACCGTGCTGAAAATGCCGAGGGATGGAAGATATTTTTTCACCGATTTGATCCCGTTCTCTTCGGGTTTGCTGAGAAAATTTTCTATAACGTCCCTGAATTTGCCCCCGTCAGTCTTCTTTACTTTGTCCAGTATAGGTGTTTAAAGCAGTAATAATTTCATTTTTCAGGCTGAAGCCAAGCTCATTGTTAACCGGGTTATTCAGGGTGGTGATCTTGTTCCGGTAATTGTCTTTTTTTAATAAGCTGGTGAGGGAATTAACAGGGTTATTGGCGCTTTCAATAAAATATGCAATAGAGAGAATACCTGGTTTATAATCTTTTTTACCGCTTATTGGCTGGGCAGTTGTTACGAAAGGTATCGTCGTAAAAGATAATAGGAAAATGATAATGATCGTATGGCAGTTGGCAATTCTCATGTCCCGCAGTTTAATGAAGGATGCAGCGGGTTTACTCATTACACAAGGCATGTAGAGTAAAGAGAACGAAAAATATCCGTGTTTGTGGTAAATGAACTTTTAAGTTCTGTGGCTAACTCAAATACAGCACCCTGAGTCTTATAGCTTAGTTGGCGAAAGTTAATTTTAATTAGAAATGATCAGCGGCATGAGCTCAATTCTACAGGAAGCCCCCTGGTGATAATTACTTATTTTTTATCTGCACATCAATCTTTTTCCCTTCCACTTTTACACCATTCTTATCCAATATAATGGTGGTGGTTTTCTTCTCCGGCTCTTTTACGATTATTACAGGTTGAGTTTGGGCAGGAACCACGATGACTTCTTTTTCCGTTTTCGTATCGGAGGCACCGCAGGAATAACCGAAGACGGAAAGTAGCGCTGTGATTGCAGAAAAACTGATGATCTTTTTCATAAAATAATTTAAAATATATTGTAGCTGCATTTTGATATAACGGAATGCCGTCTTGCAGTACTATACCAGGGTCAAATACCATACCCTGTATGATAAATGCATAGTATTCACAGTATTTGGTAGTGTTTGGGGAAATAATTGCCCGAAAGTTATAGCGGTATAAGGGGCATTCCTGCTTCCTCACGATATGAGTGATGCGATTATTTAAGCACCAATAAACTATTATGTGCCAATATAAATCTGTTATTTACCGAAGTTAATCAGCAAAATAGACTTTGCTGATCTTACCTTTTTCAATCACATAAATAGCAGCTCCGTAGCGAAGATTTTCCGGTTTCTGACTTGTCCATATCTCTTCATGGTCAATAATGGTGTTACCTGAAATGATCCGGTTGACCAGGCGGCAGTATAAGTAGGGCGTCCTGGTAATAAATACATATTCTTTTCGCATTTGTTCCTTGCCTTTCATTTGTAATTTACCGGTGGTAGAATAGATCTCCACATCCTCTGCATAAGGAGCCAGGAAGGCTTCCAGGTCATGCGCATTATAGGCATTCAGCTGTTGCTGTACCAGCATAACAGCTGTGTTGGTCACCAATGAATCTGGTTGGAATATTTTTCCTTTATTGATCACCCGATCGATTTTTTTCCAGTTTGCAAGGCTATCAAGCGGGTTCGCATTCAATAAGATCATATTGCCCCATTTATTTTTAGCAATACTCCCCCACTCCTTTTCCTGTCCCACGGCTTTGGCACCATTGATCGTGGAAGCCTGCAATAACTGCCAGCTGTTTAATCCGGCATTTTGCATGGCCAGCAATTCGTCAAAATAGGATGAAGCATGTTGTGTACCAATATTACCCGCATCTGTTCCAGTGGCTATGGTTACACCGCCATCCAGTAGCTTTTTCAGGTTGATAGCCATGATCGTGTCATCCCGGTTCGGTTGGCCGGTTCGTTGCCGGTTCCGCATGGCGGTAGTATAGTTCTTCCCTATCGTTGTATCGGGCCAGGGATAATCGATAATGGTGCTGTTGGTAAAAGGATGAGCATGATCCAGTTCGTAGGTATTGAATGTATAATTGTCGGAAAGGACTTTGGAATAGTTTTTCCCTACTACAAGTGTGGGGCAAAGCACCGTATTCTTCTTTTTCAGCAATTGAACAAATTCGTTGCTGATGATTTCATCTTCTACGCTGTGAACTAAAAAATCCGCTCCGGCTTCTACCGATAACTGGGCCGTGATCCTTTCTGTAGCATGTACCGCTACCCGTTTATTATTTTTATGTGCTTCATCGATTGCTGCTTTTACGATCTCATAATTTTTACGGGCACCTGCTTCTATATTACTGTCAAGAACGATATACCAGATCTTTACAAAATCAGCTTTATATTTAAGTTGCTCCTGCACGGCATTAATTGCATCTTCTTTTGTTTTGATCAGTATAAAATGTCCTTCATTGCCTAGGTCTTTGTATACAGCCGGAAGCCAGGTGGTCAGCAAAGGACCTGTCATACTGATAATTGGTGAAGCGGGACGATTAGCTAATGAATCACGTTGCTGCAAAAAATTAAAACTGGCTCCCACATCTACTACGGAAGTGATACCTGTTGCGAGGTAACGGTGCAGGAAATTTTCCATATTATCATGCACCCATTGTATCTCTTTATTATACGGCTGGTATTTCCGGAGGTCAATGGCATCGGGCCGGGCAAATAAACCTCGCTCTGGAAAAAATGTACATGCGCATCTGAGAAGCCGGGTATTAAATATTTACCGGTTCCATCTAATACTTCCGTGCCGGGCGGTAATTTATACTGTTTTCCTTTCTCCACACTTACGATACGGCCATCCAGCACCACTACATCGTAACCGATCAATACTTTTTTATTCTCCACAGCCAGCACATTGGTATTTTTTACCAGGACCTGTGCCGTGATAGCGGAATATATAAAAAACGAAAAAAACAATAAAGAAGGACGCATAGACGATATTTTTTGTAAAATATCGAAAATTGCCGAAATAAAATCAACTGGAATATTACAGTATGCCTATTTACTTAGACGGCATTCACCAGTTTTTTACCCTGTTCAAAATCAGCCAGGTTTTGGAGCGTGACCATTGCTATCTGGGTCAATGCTTCATCCGTCAAAAAACCCTGGTGGGATGTTATTAGTACATTCGGAAAACTTAACAAGTGCATGATCACGTCGTCATTAATAATATTCTCACTCAGGTCATAAAAGAAAAGTTTTTCCTCTTGTTCATACACGTCTATACCCAAATAGCCCAACTGGCCGTTTTTTAAGGCATCAATAGCCGCATGCGTATCAATCAAAGCTCCCCGGCTGGTGTTGATAAGCATGGCACCTTTCTTCATCAATGTTAGACTGTCTTTATTGATAAGATGCTTCGTCTGTTCCGTGAGCGGACAATGCAGAGATACAATATCACTTTGTTGCAATAATGCTGCAAGGCTGGTATAGGTTACACCCGCTGATTCCTGGTCCTGGTTGGCGATCAGATCGAAAGCCAGTACCTGGCAACCCAGCCCCTGCATGATGGCGGCAAAGCACTGTCCTATTTTTCCTGTACCAATGATGCCAACAGTTTTGCCATATAAGTCAAAGCCAGTTAACCGATCCAGCGAAAAATTTCCTTCTCTCACACGGTTATAAGCCTTATGTGTTTTCCGGTTCAATGTCATGATGAGGGCCAATGCATGTTCAGCTACTGCATGCGGAGAGTAAGCAGGTACCCTGGCGACCGCCACTTTATGTTCTTTAGCTGCGGCAAGATCTACATTATTAAAACCTGCACAACGCTGGGCGATGATCTTTATCCCCGATTCAGCCAGAGTTTTTATAACTGCCAGGTTCAGGCGATCGTTAACGAATGCACAGATGGCATCACAGCCATTTGCAAGATGGACAGTCTGTTCATTTAACTGTACTTCAAAAAAAAGTAGCTCGTGTTCCTTATTATACCGTTCAAAATATTCTTTATCGTAAGGTTGTGTGGAGAAAAAAGCAACTTTCATAGTGCGAAGGTACAGGGCTATAAGGGTTAACAGGTAGGATAAGATTACCAAAGAATTGTTTAAAAATCTGCTTGTTTATTTGCCCGGGATGGAGGGTCTTACTTCTATTTTACTCGGTAAGGTTCGTGGGTTCATTTTCAGGAGATCGGCTACAAGTTGACCAATATCTTCGGGTTGTATCTTCCAGTCATCTGCCTTGTTGGAAACTTGATTGGCAAAATTGGTAGCCACTGAGCCCGGCATAATCGTAGTCACTTTGATGCCATACTTCCGCAAATCCAGCATGATGGCCTGTGTAAAACCTACCAGTCCAAACTTACTGGCATTGTATGCCGCACCCTTTTCAAAAAAATTGGCACCGGCCAGGCTGGCAATTGTAATGATATATCCTTTGGATTGCTTTAACGCTGCGATACCGGCTTTAACGGTATTAAAAACACCGGAAAGATTGGTGTCGATGGTATCTTTCCATTCTTGTTCTGTCAGTGTTTCAATATTAGAAAAATGCCCCACTCCCGCATTGGCAACCACGGCATCCAGCTGGCCAAAATGAGCGATAGTGGCTTCTATTGCTTCCGTTTCGGCAGCCATAGAAATTACATCCGATTCAATGGCCAGAATTTTTGAAGGGTCCTTAGATAATAAGGCCGCAGCTTTTTTTGCAGCTTCAAGTGTTCGGCTGGTAATGGCTACTCTCATACCATCTTCCAGTAATATTTTAGCGATGCCAAACCCAATGCCTTTGCTCCCACCGGTTATATAGGCTACTTTATTGCTGATCGTATTCATTCTTTCAGTTAGTTTATTTATAGTAAATTAATTTCCGGGTTACTGATTAACTACAGGAAATAATTTTTCAAATTAATGGATATTGGGCGAAATATCTTTGTGTATTTAACTGTGTAGAATCTTTTGGGCCGCTTCTTTATCCTTTTCAAAGATTTTCAATTCTACCCCTCCTACCGGATCCAACCCCATTACATTTTCATCATTCAGAAAAGATTCGATACCAATTTCTTTTAGCTGATCAGTTGCTATTACCGCTTCCGACATATCCGTATAGGTATGAAGGATGATTGTTTTGTCTTGTGTCATAAATAATTAATTGAGGAAATAAGTTATTTTATTTTGGGCGCATTACCAGCAATACCTCCCGTTTTCTTTTTAGTAAGAGTTCATTCCCCTTTATTTCATACCTGTCAATACTACCCAGGGTAGCAATGAAAACGGTTTCGAATTCAATATCAGAGCAGCTCATTTTGGTACTGAGTACTTCACCAAAACTGATACTATTTCTATCGATGGTATAATTACCGCTAACCTGGTTGCAACCACCATTTCCGATAAACCTTTTTTCACCTACTTCAAAGTTCAGGAACGCATCCCGGCGGCTTTCACTTTGCTGTACCGGAACTCCTTTCATTTGCACCAACACCCATCGTTGGTTACCCCAACCAGCATCCGGGGAAAGTTTGGGACTGCATTGAAGGCTAAAGAAAACAAAGGCTAAATAAAGTAGATATCTCATAGTTATTAATTTTATTTCAAATAACAGGCTCTTAATATTACTACATAAAATTATGCCAATAATGATTGATAATGGCTCCCATTTTCGAGAATCAGACAGAAGAAAAAATACCCCAGACAAAAAGGCCGGCAAAATGCCAGCCTTTCTAGAACTATTCAATAGTTTATTTTATTTATGATGGAAAAGGTAGAATACACCCAACTGGAAACCCCTGTTGGTTGATTTAACTGAACCAGTTTCATTGATGTTGCTCAGTCCCAGGTTATATCTTGCATCAAAACCAATCCCGGACGCAGGGTGTACATAACCAGCTCCAAATCCTAATGCGAAGTCCATTGTGTTTAAGTCATCATTGATATTAACACTAACATTATTTGTTTCTGATTCTCCATTGACCATTATACCTACCTGTGGTCCTGCCTGCAAACGGAAACCGTTTTTGAACATATACTGGACCATCACCGGAACATTAATATAGTTTAGTTTCACTTTAGTCTCGCCCGCCTGGGTTGTATATTTAGCACCCTGAGTAGAGTAAACCAATTCAGGTTGCAGGGCCCATTGTTTGGCTAGATGAATATGTGCCAATAAGCCTGCGTGAAATCCTACTTTGCTGTCGTAGTCTGCACCGTTGTCGTTATTGATACTATAGACATTTAATCCACCTTTAATGCCAATATTTGCTTTTTGAGCACTCGCTGTACTAGCCATCAAGAGGGCCACGATCACAATACTTAAATTAATCTTCATAATTTTTTTTTAGTTATTAATTTTTTTTAGATCCATTTAATATACGTTGACCAATACGGGTGCCAGAAACAAGTTTGTACAATAATAATAACCCATAAATGATAAATCGACAAAGTAGAAGTTAATTGAACAGGTAAAGAGATATTTTGCGATGATTATTATATACCATCTTACAAGCCCCCATAAGAAATTCCTCCTCAATGGGTATTAATTTTCCCAATAAGCGTACGATTATCCCAGTGGTTGATTATCTCATTCGAATAAATTGTTCTGTCAGTTAAAAAAAAACTGGCTTAGCGTTTGTAAACATCTTGCTGCAGCTGGCAGTATATGGCTGCTTACTTCTTGAATGGAGAATTTTATTCGCTGTTGAAAAATAACCCGGGTAATTTTAATTCAATTACTCACTCAAATTAAAATCAAAATATATGCAGTTTAAAAAGAGAATTCGTTTTGTGCTATTAATTGGTATGTCAATTTCCTTATTACATGGATATGCGCAAACTACTCCGGAAACACCTTCTAAGTTTGACATGAAAAAAGATGGTGACGGAGATGGTGTGAAAAACAAAAGGGACAAATGTGCTTCCACCCCTCCCGGGGTGATGGTGGATGGTACAGGCTGCCCGGTTGACACTGACAAGGATGGTATTGCAGATTATCTAGATAAATGTCCCTCTATACCCGGTTCAACAGAAATGAACGGTTGCCAGGATAAAGATAAAGATGGTGTTAGTGATATCGATGATAAGTGTGCTGATGTGCCAGGCCTGCCACGTTTTAAAGGCTGCCCCGATAGCGATGCTGATGGGATTGAAGATGCTGCTGACAAATGCCCTAATTCGGCTGGGCTGGATAAATTTAACGGATGCCCGGATAGTGATGGTGATGGAATAGAGGATAACGTAGATAAATGTCCCGGTACAAAAGCGGGTATTAAAGTTGATGCCACCGGTTGTGCTGCGGATAGCGACAGGGATGGTGTAATAGATTCCGAGGATAAATGCCCGGACACAAAAATGGGTGTAAAAACAGATGGGCGGGGTTGTCCTGCTGATACGGATGGTGACGGTGTTATGGATTCGGATGATAAATGCCCTGGTGTAATGGGCGATGCTGCTAACAATGGCTGTCCTGTACAGGTGAAAAAAGAAGTACCAAAACGCCTGCAGTTCGCTACCCGTCGTATCAATTTTGAATCTGCCAATGGATTAGTAAAATCATCCTCTTACCCGATGCTTGATGAAGTGGCGAATATTCTGAATGAATACCCGGATTATAATCTCCGTATAGGAGGTCATACGGATGGGTTAGAAAAAAATCCCACTACACTTTCACAAAGCCGCGTAGATGCGGTGAAATCGTATCTGCTTAGTAAAGGAGTGGCCGAAAGCAGAACCAGTACTACGGGATTTGGTAAAACAAGACCCATGGTTACTAATGCCAACTCAGCTGGCAGGGGACAAAACCGGAGAGTTGAATTGGAGTTATATTTAAGATAAATCTCTTATCAAGAGGAAGCCGTGTCGAACCTTTTTTCAAATGGGTAAGACACGGCTTCTGTTATTGATTACACTTGCTTTTATTTAAATACTGCTGCACTGGCACGCAAGCCGATCTTTGTGCGGCTAATAGTTTCCTGGCTGCTATTGCTTTGTACGGATAGATAAATAACCTCCGCATTCGTCAGTTCCACTGTAAATAATTCTGTTCGCTGGTCGGGCCCTAACAGGGTGATACGAACGCTCTTTTTTTTATCCTCATTTTTGGTGTTGTTAAACCAATCATACCAGGTTTGCGCTTCGGCTCCAGTTATCTCAATTGAAAACCGGTGTGTCTCACCAGTAGTGTTGCCGATCTGGAGACTACTAATCTCTATCACTCTGTTCATGGATTGGCCGTTCAGTTCGAACCTGTAATTAGACGCCAATACCACCCCTGTTTTGGATGAAATAGGACTGTTAATCTTATTGGCTTTATCATACGCTATGGCTACCTGTTCAGCCTGTATTTTAATGGTAATTGTTACACCTTCTTTAGCGCTGGCTGACAGGGCCGATAAGGTCAATTCTTTTACCTTAGCAGCTGTATATGTCCGCTGTTCAAACACAGAAAACTGCAGATTGGCTTTTGAAAAAACAAGGAGAAAGCTTTGGTTCTTTGCCATGTATGACTGGAAATCTGCCAGTATTTTTTTTACATTCTCGCTGCTATTGACTTTTATTTCAAAGGAAGCGGCATGTTTTATTTGATTACCGGCATCAATTGAATCTACCATATAAAGATCGTGGGTGGGAACCGTTGTATTATTTATGGTAACAAAATCAGTGCCGCCGGTTAAGTTACGGGAAGGCTGTGCGGTTGAAGGATAACTGTTCAGCAAGACGGAGAAAAGTAGGAATAGAAAGATGTTTTTTTTAATTTTCATAAAATGGTTTTGATGTAGGTCAATATTGTGTGAAGAAGGTGGCTATAAATATAGCTTTAGCGGCTAAATAAAACAAAAAAAGGTTCATTGCTTTCTCTTTATTTTTACTTTTATAAAGTAGCCTGATGGATAATCAACTTATTTCAAAAGTATGGCATATACCTTCTTTAATTGGTTCGGTAGTGCCGGGAATACTGGTCTATGAACAGGGAGCCATCCTCTTCATTACAGAAGACGGCATCCAGTTTAATGAACCATTGTCAGCACTCACCGGAATAAAATGGCCGTTTTTACGAATGGGTTTTGGATTTGATGTTGCAGTGAACGGCAAGAAGTATAAATTTTCCTTTGCAAAGCCCAATCCTTCTGCGCCGGAAATTGATGTGACCGACCATAAGCCTTACCCGGAAGTGATCGCCGGCCACCAATATTTTAATGATATCAGTTCACTGCTGGATATTAAGAACGACAAGGCTACAACCAAAAAATGGAAAGAGATATTGGGAAAAAAATAGCAATGACGACTTCTGAGTCAGCCTCTTTTAATTAAGAACAGGGCAGCTTTCAGCAAAAGAATTATTCAATTACGCTTTAGGATTATCCGCCCACACGGTTGTTTCTTCCCAGCTATCAATATCATGCTGTAGCTCTGTTATTTTATTCCGTATCCTCTTTAATGCACCTGCTCCTAACATCAGCCTTAATGGTGGTGTTTTCGATTCCACTGCTTTAATGATGGCTTTAGCAGCCCTTACCGGATCACCGGGTTGGTTACCACTATAGCCACGGGTCGTATTTTGATTGGCATGGGCCGTTTCTTTATAATCATCGATAACAATCTTTGTATTATTGGCTGAGCGACCCGCCCAATCAGTCCGGAAACCACTGGGTGCTACCACGGTTACCTTTATTCCAAGACCTGCTGTCTCTTTCGCCAAAGCTTCGGAATAACCCGTCACCGCAAACTTGGTAGCATTATAAAAACCTACCCCGGGAAAAGCCACTAAACCACCCACCGATGAAATATTGACAATATGACCACTGCGTTGTGCCCGCATCAGCGGTAATACTGCATTCGTAACACTGGCCAATCCGAAGAAATTAATTTCAAACATGCGGCGTATTTCTGCTTCTTCACTTTCTTCGATAGCTCCAAAATAACCAATACCGGCATTATTGACCAGGACATCGATCTTTCCAAACTTATCAGTAGCCTGTTGTACGGCTACTTTTACCTGGTCCGGGTTAGTTACATCCAGTTGTATCGCTACCGCTGTACCGGGATATTGTGTTATCAGGTCTTCTATATCATCCGTATTCCGGGCAGTAACAGCTACCTGCTCCCCTTTCTGTAATACCTCCTTTGCCAGGTGGCGTCCAACACCAGTGGAGCAACCTGTAATAAACCATACTTTACACATCGTAAAAATTTAGTGTAAAAAGAAAACAAAATTACCCTTGAACGAGTCCAAAAAATTACGGAAAAAGGAATTATTAAAATAAGGTGAGTGCTGCCGGGGAATGTACACGTTAGTTTTTACCATGATACACATTTTATTGATCTCAAATATACCAGGATGCGATGGCATATTTCTTCCGTTTATAAAAAACCAATAATAATGTAATAAACAGTCCCGGCAACCATAAACAGTCACAGCCTTTTGTAGAAATGATGATTAGTCCAGTAATGCTAAGACTGTACAAAATGCCAGCACACTCCTGCCGCATCAATGATATTCACTTCTTTACCATATGGCTGATAGGTAACATCACCAATACGGATACCAAATTTTTGGGGTAATTGTCTTTCGATGACATCTGCACGGAATGTTGCAACATCAGCTACTCCCACACTCAGCATAAAATTTTCGGCAAATTCTTTGTTGTCGAATTCCTGCAGGATGAAGCGACAACCATTATTTTCAAAGCTCGCATAGCCGCCCGATTCCCAGGTCACACTAAAACCCAGTTCCCGGAAGAAATCTCTCGCCAATTTAAAGTTCTTGCCGGATGGAACAAATGGTTGAAGCGATAAGTATTTCATGATAGGTTGTTTGGGATAAAGGTATTAGATATGAGGGAAAATCAGGCTTGATCTATCCGGAGGAGGTACTACGATATAAGGGAATTTATTCCATAGCCACTGTTGGTATGGTTCTTGGAAACGGAACAATGCAACATAACATTTGTATAAAGTGTAAGCAACATTTAACTCATTAAAATCAATTTGTATGGCCACTCGTAAAAAAGCAGCAAAAAAAACTAAGAAAGCGGCTCCCAAAAAAGTTGCTAAAAAAACAGCTACTAAAAAGGGTGTAAAAAAGGCGGCTCCGAAAAAGGTGGCTGCTAAAAAGAAAGCTGTTGCTAAAAAAACTATCCCTGTTAAAAAGAAAGCATCAGCCAATACCCGTAAACCCGCTGCCCGTGCAAAGAAAACATTGATTCGCCCAAAAAAAATTGTCAGCAAAGCGTCTAAAGCTGCCAGTTTTGAAACAAAGGGTAAAAAAGCAACGAAGGCAAAGGCCGTGGAAAATATTGTTGAAACCAACTTACCACCGGTAGAAGAAAAAAGTCCGGAAGTACAGGCTTTTCAAACTATGGCGCCTGTAGTAGATATAAAGTCTATGCAAAAAGTAGCCGTTCGGAATTATGATAATCATCATCTTCGTTTATCAAATCTTCGCAAAGGAGGCATCAAGCCTTCAGGTAAAAAGCCGCTCTGGTAGATATATAAAAGAGACTGTCATAAATCGTTAAACGTCATTACGAGGGAGGAACGACCGAAGTAATCTGTTGAACATCAAATTGATGAATTCCTTCAGATTGCTTCATTTCATTCGCAATGACGACTTCTGAGACAGCCTCTTTTTCTTAGAACAATTCTAAGCTGATGTACTTAACACTGCCCTGCTCCACAGGATGTCGTTGCATTAGTTAAGGCGTGGGTTAACGATAACCGGTTTTTTCTGCAGTTTCGGGATGATTAATATTTCATTATTGAAAATCAATTTCGGTCTTGCTTTGATCAGGTTGGGATTAATAAATTCATTGGATCCTTTTACAGATTCTACCCAGGTAGCACCGAGTCCTATCTTACTGCTGTTATACCCGATCCATCCATATCCATTCACACCCCAACCCGGTCCCCATGAATTTTTGATCAGCCAGGCTTGTTTGGTATCATCCCAGCCAATGATCGTGATTGCATGAAAGATACAGGGGATCGAATTGCAAAAATTAGGATTATACGGAAGGTCATATACGCCGTCCTCATAGTTGGCAAAGAAGTTATCAAAATCTGTTTTAGACGCAATGAAAGCAGCGGTGACAGCACCGTGGGTGGCGATAGCATTTTTTATCTGCTGTACGGTTGGGACGGCCCAGTTATCATCCGAAGTAGAAATAAAATCCCAATCAGCTACTTTATAGCTATTGTTTATTGCCGGATTGATTCCCCCGCAGGAAGGGCCGTTCCATCCCTGGTCAGGGTTCACTGTTTCCCGGCTGATACTTGTTTTAGAACTTTCCAGCCAGTTAAAGACACCACTCATCCAGCCACCGCCACAATCACCGGCACCGGAGCAACTCAGCATCTGTTGTTCAGCCAGGTTCAGGTTAGCCGGGCTATTGGGATCGCCGGTTGTATACGTCTCTTTAAAATGCGTCAGTAAATAATTGCTTTCAAAAGATCCCAACGAACTATAGGTCCAGCAATTACCACATTGCTGGCTCCGCACCGGGGTGATCAGGTGAAAATTGCGCAGGTCCAGTTTGGATGTAATGGGAAGTGAAGCAGATAGTTTGAAGGAGTAAGGGATTTGAGGCCTTAGCTTTCGCTGATCTTTCAGTTTTTTATACTCCGCCTGTGATAACATTTTGTAACCCGTGATGCTGTCAAGTGAGCGGTTAGAAACACTAGTATAGCCAACGGTAAACTTCAATTTACGCTGCTGGATCTGTGCCCGTGCATTGTTAAGCATAGTTTTTACCTGTGGGGGTGCCTGTAATTCCCGGGCTTTGTAATATTCAGATACCTGGGCTTTCAGCGGGGATGTTAAAAGGAAAAAGCAGGCAGGAATAATAAGTTGTAGACCAAAATTCTTCATGGTAAGGGGTTTAATGATAAATTTTATTTGCTGCTTCTAAAGTAAAACTAAGCGGCGAGAAGAGCAAGTTCTATAATTTTTCTTTTGCCCGAAAAAAGGAAATGGGCCGATGTGAAATTAACGGGTATTCTTTTTGTCAATGTCCCTTTAGTTAAAGTACCCCGGTAAATATCCACCTGGATAATACGTCCCGATTTCTTTATTTTTACTATTCATATATTAAATTATAACACATGCGGGCTCATTTTTTTTATTATTCAGCTACCTTCCTTTTATTGATCTATACTTCAGGATGTGCCGGTAACACTACTTCGGCAACCAATAATAACGATGGGGACAGCACCCAGCTTCCCCCTGTAGAAACAAAAAAAGCAAATAGCAATTATAAGTCTGCTTTCAAAGGCCAAACAAGAATTGCCGGTGTAAAAACAAAAACAGCTTATAACGCAGACAAGATCGCAATTAACCTGGGTAGTCCCTGGGCAGTAATTCCCCTACCCGATGGACGATTGCTCATTACCCTGAAAGCTGGTTATATGCAACTGCATGATGCTAACGGGAACCTTGTAAAAAAGATCACTGGTTTGCCTGCTGTGGATGCAGGTGGACAAGGTGGGCTGTTGGATGTGGCATTGGATCCCGGCTTTGTTGATAACAAAACTATTTATTGGTCTTTTTCTGAAAAGAATGGAACTGGTAACCTCATGGCAGTTGCAAAAGGGAAATTAAATGAAGCGGCTTCCAAAGTAGATAACCCTGTTGTAATATTCCGGGCTACACCAGCATTGAAGAGCAGTTTGCATTTTGGATCAAGACTAGTATTTGATAAAAATGGTAATCTTTTTGTGAGTACCGGGGAACGATCTATCCTGGAAGGCCGGGCACAAGCTCAACTGTTGAGTTCGGGACTGGGAAAAATCTTTAAAATAACGAAAGAGGGAAAACCGGCACCCGGTAACCCTTTTATTAATAAAGCCGGGGCGATGCCCGAAATATATGCTTATGGTATACGCAATGCTCAAGGTTTAGCTATTCATCCTGTAACGGGTGAATTATGGGAAACTGAATTCGGTCCGCGCGGTGGTGATGAACTGAACAAGATACAAGCCGGGAAAAATTATGGCTGGCCTGTTATCACCTATGGTATTGAATACGGTGGTGACCAGATTGGCAATGCGCTGCAAGCGAAAGAAGGTATGGAACAACCGATCTATTACTGGGACCCGGTGTTATCACCCAGTGGTATGATTTTTTATAAAGGCAATACAATTCCTGAGTGGGAAAATAATTTGTTTATCGGCAGCCTCAGCGGCCAGCATATTGCCAGGTTGGTTATTGTCAATAACAAAGTCGTGGGAGAAGAAAGATTATTGGCAGATAAAAATGAGCGTTTTAGAGATGTGGCCAATTCTAATGGAATGCTCTACGCAGTAACGGATGGCGGTAACCTGTACCGGGTCAGTAAAAAATAAACGGGCCTGCAATTTGTTTGTCACACTAACTTAAGTCCGTAATAACCTATCAAGGTGAAAATGCAGCAGCGGGCGATAACGCCGATGCAACACCAGACCAGTAATTTCTTCAGGTTGACATTTAAGCCAGTTCCTACAGCAATGCTGATAGGTGCTCCTACTGTCATGGTACCCAAAAGTCCCAGTCCTACCATGCCATATTTATTCCAGAGCCGGGTAATGACGGGATGCTTTTTTGTTTCCTCTTTCGCAGGTCTTTTCTTATGAAAAAAAGCCCTGATCTTATCGCCAAAAAATGTAGCAGCGAAAGCACCTGCCAATCCACCGGAAATACTGGCAAAGAAAATGACCCAGGGAGAAAGACCAAAGGCAAAACCGGCAGGGATAGCTGCGTAAATTTCAAAAGTGGCCAGGCCCGCTACCGTCAATATTTTTAAAATCATAAATAATGTAAGTGAATAATCGCACAGCGGCTGCGAAGTTAGTTGAAACTACGCCGAGTATAATACGAGTTTGAGGAAAAAAATCCCCATACTGCCGATCTTGTACACCAGTAGCATAGGGATTCAATGAGGGAACTTGTTATTAGCCCAGGCCTTTCAACCATTTTACAAGGTCATCTTTGACCGCTCCAGTTTTTTTCTGGATCCTGCCCCATACTTCTTCGTCTTTCCCTTCCTCGTAAGCAAGATCATCATCTGTTAATTGGGCATATTTCTGTTTAAGTTTCCCTTTCCACTCATTCCATTTTCCCTGGATTTCCATTTTGTCCATACAAATTGTTTTATTGGTTAATAATTGTGCACAACTTACCCTGGCTATAAAATTGTGCCAGATGAAATGAACCGCGTATCAGCTGTTTATATAACCGGCCTGAAAATTGTCTTTTAGATAGTAACTAAAAACATAAATATGACAACCCAGGAAAAAAATACCGATAAGGATAAAAATAAGGACCCTCTTAAACCAGATCCTGAAACACTTCATACTACCGATCCGCAGGAAAAAATGAAAGGCCCTATCTCTTCCCTTGTGCAGGGTATGAAGGAAGGAGTTGAAGAGAACGACAAAGAGTCGAAAGAAGAAGCAGATGAAAAGAAAGATAAAAATTTATAAAAGGATAATGGAATATAACAGGCTTTTTTAACAAGCCTGTTATACCAATTTTTATTACCCTGCTTACAATTTTTTAAATAAAATAATGTGGAATAAGAGTATTAAGTTTCCCGGGATGGAAATAACACAGGTTTGAATGAAAACAGTGTATGAGTAAGTTGGTGCACGCGTTATTTCAACTGCCGTTTTGGTGCCGGTATAGCCTCCAGAAAAATTGAACGGCTTCCAACACATCTTCTTCTGATTTGTTTTGGGTATTCGTCAGCGGAATTTTTTTCCGGTAACCCATTTTTGGATCCGTTCCCCGGTACTCGACTATCAAAATGAATTTGTCCTGTAAATCATAAAACTTTTTTTTCTTTTCCTGCCCCAGGTAGGCTTTTAAAAGATTGGACCAGCTGGTCACCAGTTGCTCATCCTTATAGATACCTGTTCTGTTGATCCGGACATATACCCTTTTACTTTTTACCCGCCGCAGGCAAAAAATGCAGGGTACCAGCGCCAATACCAAAACATAACTCTGATAATCAATATGCTTAAACCGGAGCTTTATCGCATCATATACACCATAAGCAAAAAGAGCAAAGAACAGGATGGCCAACACCCAGGCCATGAGTTTGTTTTCTCCTACCACCAGTTCGCTGTCTTTGTTCAATGCATCATTTCCCATAAACTTTTATATAGCCGGCTGGTTTATTCACGCCAGGCCGGTTTTGTGAATGTACAATTAGTTTTTGTTTTGTTGAAAACCGGGTATGCAGATTAGCAGTAGATTTTTTTCGACTAATAGAATATGAAGATTGTCTATTTCTTTTTTGTAATGCCAGGCTGCAAAAAAAGTACCTGCTCAATTTCGCTTAAGGAAAAACCCCTGTTATACAACTCAGCCATTACACGCTTATGCCGTTGGATAATAGGCAACCGCCCGTTCTGATCTAATGAGATCGGTTCCGGATCCCGGAGATCGGGTACAGCAATTTTATTATCACTGAAAGAAGATTGTTGCTCCCTTATAAAATCCAGGGCCTCATCTCTGACGATCAGGAACATCCAGCTGAAAAGACTTGCATTGCCGGGTGAATAGGTATGAATAGTCTGTATAATTTTTATGAAAACCTCCTGAAGAATGTTTTCAGCACTACCTATATCCCTGACGATCCTGTGGATGGAATATAATAGTTCCGCAGAGTACTGATCATATAATTGTGAGAAAGCTTCTTCGTTTCTCAATTTCAGTTGATGTATCAGCTCCGTATTCGAAAATTGTGGTTTTCGTATCCTGCTCTTTGAAGTCCTGATCTTTCGCCACCTTAGGCAAAACTACTGTAAGAGAATTTATTCAAAATAGTTCAGTTTTGCATAGCATTAAAGAGAGAATTGTTAAACAATAGAAGGCCTTAGAGCAAAGTTCTGAACTATATTGTAGACAATACTTCTCACATTGAAACCCGGCTTACTCCCTGCTATTTTTAATTCCCACTTTGATTCCTGAGCTGGGGTGGCAGGAGATTATGAAGATGCTAACATATTTGCGGCTTAACTTACAGGGTGAATTGGATAAAAATGGGTTTAAATAATGGCAGTATGAAAAAATGGATTTTTTTGCCCCTCATAGTAAGTATGATAACTGTTCAGGCACAGTCACTCAAAGATGCATTGTATGGTGGCAAGCTTAGAACAGATTCCGGTACGGTGCTCCGTAAAGGAGACGACCTAAGTTCTAAAATTGATACCAGCCGAAAGAAACCAGTGGAAGCGGAAAAAGCGAAGCCTGTAGCACTTTCCCTTGATTCTTCTATGAAAAATGGGAATAACCTGCCTGATGTGACTATCAAAGCGCCGATGACTACAGAAGCGGCAGTAAAGGATAATAATAAGACCTGGAAAACATTCAGTGATTCCGTGATCAGCATGTTGAAGCAGGAAGTGATCCCATCCAAAAAACTCAAAAAGGGGGCTTATTTTGTACTGGTGGATTATGAGATTGGTTTGGATGGACAGGTCACCATCATGAAAGTAATACCTACTCCCGAAAGTGCATTCCTGGAAGAACAGGTAAAAGAACGGCTTAGCATTGACACCCCGAAGCTAAATCCGGTTCTGGATGGGAATGGCAAACCCCGTAAAGTGGTGAAAAGGGTCAATTTTACATTAACCAAGGATTAGTTTTTCATACAAGTAAGAGTAGCAAAAAACCTACTCAATATTTTCGATGATGTAGCTGGTCGAATTGATTATCACAGACCTGCCATTTCCAGCCTGTAACAATTGCTGCCCCAGGGGTGATTGTGGTGAAATGGCAAATACCGTTTGCCCTTCAAAATTCATTTTACCCGCAGCGATACTTAAAAATAAATAGCCCTTATCGGTTTTAACAAGGCTGCCGTGTACGATCCCAATTGTTGAAAGGGAAGGATTTATTTTTTGCAGCATTGCCAGCTGTCCCTGCACTTCTTTGAGCTGTGCCCTTACATTAGCCTGTTCGATCTGCAACATGGCCAATGCAGTTTCATGTTTATCACCTGCCGTACTTTTTGTTTCATTGGCACCGCTTTCTTTCAAATCGGCAAGTACCTTTTGCAGATAAGTTATTTTATCATGTACCAGTTGAAGGTAATGGTTGTATATTTTTTGTTTGCGGGTCATTAGTTTTAGTATTTCAATAAGCAAAGCAACTAAATACTGCCGATAATGCGGTTGGTAAAATATATGGTCTATCGGCCGCCGCGCAATAGGTGCTGGAGAATGCGGATGAAACAACCTTAATGAATATATGGCAAATGCAGATTGACGGAAAAGATATTATGCCCCTTGCCTAAAATACAGGTAATACGTGGCTTCCTTTTTAATCACCTTTATTATCATAGAGGTGAAATGGTAGCATATTTACGGGCATCGGGTAATAAAGTACCGGGGCTGTACGGGCCGAATTACGAAGAGTCGCAGGCTATGCGGGGGTAATGCTAATGAACTTATAGGGATCAACTCTCCGCGGGTTTTGAACTCTTTTAGGCCGTGGCGAGTGTGCTGTCCCGATTGCTATAGTGATGTCGGAGCTTCTTCACACGCCACGGCGTCCTTAGGAGTAGAGTATTCTTTTAAAGGCATTTAGCAAATAAACAAACCTCTTTTACGGGGTGTAGTTAGTGAAGGCAAAAACCAACCAAAACGTGTTATTTTATTTTGGGGCTTGTCCGCCTTGTTGGGAACACCTGCCAAGGCGGAAGAAAATTAGGAGCATGACATATTACTCTTTTGAAAACCATTCCAAGGTAGAGCAAGAAGGTTAAACGCCCTCGGGTATATGTTTAATTGGCGACATAATAACTAACTTCAATCTTTGAAAGAATGAATTCGGTGTAGTGGTAAGCACCAAAACTACCTACTCTGCAACTGTAAGGTTTAAAGCACATTCCGAGTTTAAAATCAATTGTACTACCCGGAGTAACATTTCCAATTATCGTAAAAGTAGAATCCTTTGTTATGGAATAGTCCCTCAAATTTTCAAACCTTTCACTACCTACTACAACAATTTTTTTCCAATCAGCCATATTAGGCCCACCGTTGTAAGTTGCAAAATTGTTATAGGCAGGACTTATATAATTACTACTGGTATTTATTACCAGGCCGGTATTCATAACACCCGATTCAGTATCCCATCCTGTACTAAAATAGGTGTAATAAAATTTAACCCTTGCTTCCACAATGGTGGGGTCAGCTGGAACCTTTACAGATTGCCTGAAAACTGAAACATACTTATCATACCAGTGTGTACGGCCTGGCTGAACTGAAGTAGTGATGGCGATCTTACCGGTATTTTCATTGGAACCTGATTCATACGTGCGATCACTTCTGCCGCCGATATAATCATGTATTTCTTTTTCGCTGTAAGCTGGCGTATAAGTAACAACTTTAACCGGAGTTTTTAATTTTGCCATTTCTTGTGAAATAATACTAAGCTCATATTCGATTTCTTCCTGCTTTTTTACTGCAGGAAGGTTATGCTTCACTTTTAATTGCTGCAACAACGATTTATTCGTTTCAAACAAGGCTTTGACAGCCGCAAAATTGGTACTTCTTCCTTTTGCCGATTTCAAAAGATTCCTCACCTTTCTTTGAAAGGGCTTAAAGAGCGCATCGTTTTGTAAAGCAACTAATTTTTCTTTGTCTTGTTCCATGGTTGCTGGTACCTGGGCTTTTAACGATGGAGTTATAAGGCAAATTAGCAGCAGGTTTAAAATGCATATCCTTATCATAAAATGGATTTTTGGTAATAGAAAGATAATAATTTTTTGGGGTGTGGTAATTATATCTGTAAAACTCTCAATTTACGCCATGGTTGGTGCCTGCCAACCGGCTTTAAAGCAAAACTGTATACTTACTTCTGTGGTTGGTAGAGATAATTCGGCAAACTCCGTAAACTAACAGCGTGAAAAATATCTTTTATTTTCCAAAATATTCTTTCAGGCTTTTTGAACCTGCAGGCCGGTAGTGAAAGTGATTTTTAAATTCAGCAGATTTTATACGTTCATCAACATTCCAAAAGCCCTCATACTTTCTCAACACCTCCCGGCTCTCAATAACAATTATCTCATCTGTTCCATACTCAACAGAAGTTGAATAATTGGCCATCCCTATTCCCCCGCTTATACCAACCCGCAGACAATCGTAGGGATGTAATTTTTCTTTGAGGTCTTCCGGGGCATACTCATTTGTTACTAGAAATGTTTGAACAGATTTTGTAATAAAAGGTGTTTTTCCAGACGGGAATATCTCCCAATCGGCTCCCAGTTTGAAATAGGAACAGATTTCGGCATTGGCAATATTCTCTTTCGCTGTATTAAGAAAAATAATCAGAAATTTTTTATCCGCCAGGCTATAGTAACCGTATTTTGAGAAAACAATGCTATGCTTCTTTGGAAATAGTGATTTAACCGTTAGCACCGCAACAAAAAAGCTATATAAGCCTACTCCAATAAATGCTTCGATAATAGACAGTATCCTGACATAACCTGAGGGAGAATAATCTCCATAGCCAACGGTGAGAATGGTCGTAAAATTAAAATAAATTAAATCCCAAAAGGATAATGGCCCTGGTGTTCCTTTAAAATAAGTAAGGGGGCTTTTTAGCACATATTCAATTACCGAAAATAAACAAGCAATCAGAAAATAAGCCAAGATGCCAAAAAGAACCAGTCGCAATGCAGACACCCGGTATAAATATTCAACCGGGGCAATCCCTTTTCGTTTAAGTGGAAGCTTAAACTTTCCGGGGTCATTCTTCATCAGTTTTTTGTTTGAAAGCTGCATTCATATCTAGCAAGGTAACATTATTGTTCTAAAAGTTCGCTGAGATTGAAAGCATTTTTATTATATGAATAAAGATTAAAAACCCTGCATCATTTTATAAGAACCTGGAAGGCGAAAGAAAAAAAGGATTTCTATTTATTATTTTTCAATACCGCTCTTACTTTAGGTGCAATTTTAGTTCCATAAATCTCAATTGATTTCATCAATGATGAATGAGATGGCCCACCTACATCCATGTGCGCTGAAAAACGGGTAAGACCAAACAGTTCCTGCATGTGCAGTATTTTATCAATGGCTTCATTGGCATTACCAATAATCAAATGCCCCTTGCTACTTCTTCCAGTTACATATTGCTGCTGCTGGTAGGGGGGCCATCCACGGCTCTGGCCTACCCTGTCCATCTGTGTGGAGTAAACAGCATAATATTCATCCGCTGTTTTTTGACTGTCGTCCCCAAAGAAAGCATGCATATGCACCCCCACCTGGAACTTCCTCATATCATGTTTGTAATGCTGATACACTTCTTTATAATACTCAAACAAAGGCTTGAACTGGGCAGGGTTGCCGCCGATAATGGCGAATATAACGGGCACACCGTGCGTACCGGCTCTTAATACCGATTCTGGTGTGCCGCCTATGGCAATCCAAATATTGAGATGATCATTTACAGCACGGGGTAATATTTCCTGGTCTTCCAGGGCTGGCCTGAATTTACCTTTCCAGGTTATTGGATTTTCCTTATTGATTTTTAATAAGAGGTTTAGTTTTTCTTCAAAGAGTTCGTCATAATCTTCGAGATTATAACCAAACAAAGGAAAGGATTCTATAAAACTACCCCGGCCTGCAACTAACTCTGCCCTGCCATTACTCAGCAGATCAATAGTAGCAAAGCTTTGATAAAGTTTTACCGGATCGGCTGAACTTAGTACCGATACAGCACTGCCGAGTTTGATATGTTTGGTAACCGATGCTGCTGCTGCTAAAATAATTTCTGGTGTTGATACAGCATAATCAGGACGATGATGCTCTCCGATTCCATAAAAATCAAGGCCCACTTCATCCATCAGTTTTATTTCTTCAATTAACTCCTGCAAACGCTGTTGGGGGGATTCCGGTTTACCAGTTGCATCATAATGATTATCGCCAAACATGCCTACACCAAGTTCCATGCTGTTTTATTTGGAAGTGAAGATACGATGACATTTTACACGGTATTTTATTGAGTTTTAATAACCTGGGCTGGTGAGGTGGTTTGCAAATCAGGGATTGAGTCTTTTATAGTAACCCATGTATTAGCAAGGCCAATGGTTTTTACCAGTGCATTAAACACTTTAGCATTGTCAGGATGAAGGCGTATGCAACCATGCGATGCCTTTGTACCCAGTTTAGAAAAATTTCCTTGTGTGGTGCCATGGATAGCGTACCCCCCACGAAGAAAAACGGCATACGGCATATTACCAAGTCCCAGGTAATTGCCACCTGGAAATTTTCGGGAAGTGTATTTAGTGAGTACAGGACCTGCCGGACGAAGATCAAGCTCGGGTGTTTCGTATTTCTTTCCCTTCCCCGTTGAAACTTTGAAAGTATCCTTTAGTTCGCCAAGCAGGTAGAGGTACATTGTCTGTGTTGATTTATCAATTGCAACATACAGCATGCAAGCTTTACCGTTGCAACTGTTTACAGGAGTCGAATCCCTGCTTAGCAGAAATGAGTCAACTATTTTTATATTCTCATTGATTATTAACTTTTCTTCGGTCGTAAATCCCGGTACTTTTTTTATCCCTTTTTTAAGCGTATCCAATTGTGCCATTAAGGCCGCTTCCCGCCTCCATTGTGTATCCATTTTTACCAGCATGAGACTTAGCGAATCTTTGCCGGGGATAAAGTTTTTTTCATCGAAAATATTACTGGCATCATTTGTTATACCTGTATCGTTTCGCAACAGTGAATCTTTAAACTGTTCGTATTGAAAAGGTTGCTGCGGTTGTTTAATTTTGCTTTCATTTTCACTACAGGCAGTAAAAATTAGTCCAAGGCTTATCAATCCAGTCAGTAAATAAAATCCGGTTCGATTTTTCAAGATTTAAAAGATAAAAGTGGTAAAATAATTGCAAGCTATGTTATAAATATAAACAACATTTTCACAGGAGTTAGCCCATTAACCTTTATTGTTAAAGTTATATCAAACAAATAAATAGCATTATAACAAAAATAACCGGTAACAACAATTGGGTATTTTTTTCCCTATTATGAGGTATATAATAACAGTATTTAAAAGCTATCTGTATAATAATCACTCAATCATCCTTATCAGCACCCAGGCTATAACTGTTATTTTCTTCATCCTCTCCACCTGTTTCTTCTTCAGTATTGTCATCTTCAGCGCCAGGAATATCCAAATCATCACCGGATAAATCACTTTGCTCATTCAGCAGTTCGCCGTCACTATCTGTATTATCCAATGTTGCGGCTGCAAGCGTTTCATCAACTTCACTACCCATACTTGTAGCTGATTGTTCCAGCAATTCCTTTTCTTCCTTGCTTACGTTTGACTCTTCGCTGGCTATCTCCTTTCCTTCGGGTTGCAATTGTTTTGTATCCTTCCAGCTATCATGAATATCTCCTGACAGCGGGGATTTAGTAGCATTTATTTTCATATGCAGTATGTGGCTAAAACAATGCCATGAAAAACTATAATCAAGTTGAGTAAAATAATATACAGTTACGGCATAGTAAGTAAGTGGATACAAATGCTATAGGATTCGGAAAAGGGAACCCTTACACATCCCGATAGCTATCGGAAACATCAGGTATTCAACTGGAAACTAATTTTTATTTCTCGCACATTGCATCGTTATAGCCATAAAGAAATTACCGGGATAACCTGAATGGATTCAAATGAATACTGCTTTCTGCTAATACTTTATCTATGGAAATAGTAATGGTTTTTCATTAATTACTTAAGATTACTTAAGCTTTTCATTAACATATAATACTATTTGAAATATTCATTCGTTTATTTGCTCAAATAATGATTCTTTTCTTTTCAGGACTAGCTATATTTTTTAAATCCAAAATTCAAACACCTATGTTTCCAAATCTACTAACCTCCCCATTTTTTATTACTCATTCATTCGGAAAAAAAAGACGAAAATATATACAATCGTCTGCTAAATTAAAATTTATAGTTGTGCTGGCTCAGCTGCTATTCCAGGTTACCATTTCAAATTCTCAGGTAAATACTTATCCTTTTAGCACTACCTCTGGAAATATATTGGAAACCGGTGGCTTTACTAATCTGCTGGGAACTACTTTGGATGATGACGTTTCGGCCACAACCAATATCGGATTTACTTTCAGGTATGGAGGAACAGACTATACGGATTTCAGTGTTACTTCCAACGGCTTACTCCGTTTTGGAGGGGCGGCCGTTACAGAATATATTAATAACATTGCCAATTTAAGTGGCCCTTACCTTTTGCCTTATTGGGACGATAATTATACTGATGTTGATGGCAATGTGCAATACAAATTAATGGGAGTGGCCGGAAGCAGAAAACTGGTGGTGGAGTATAACCTTTCCCATTTATCAACACCAGGAACAGCTGACAAACATTTTCAAATATGGTTGTTCGAAACTACTAATAGTATCATGTTTGTATATGGAAATGGCAATAATTTTAATGACGGGTTTTCAACAGGTATTTTAACTTCTGGCTTAGATTTTATGAGTGTGACTACCAGTACGAATACCTGCAGTATTGTAGCTGAAAATAATAATAATACAACCTGGCCGGGTACAGGAATAGGCTACTCGTTCAATAGCATGGGAACTCTGCCGGTAACCCTGGCAAGCTTTCTCGGATACAAAGAAGGTATCCGCAACCAGTTGCAATGGACAACAACCACCGAAACCAATAATCTCGGTTTTGAAGTACAACGTTCAACAGATGGTATAAATTATTCAGCAATTGAATTTGTAGTTTCAAAAGCAATAAGTGGAAATAGCTCAAGCATATTGAATTACTCCTTTGCTGATAATAATGTGACAAGCACCAGGAATTATTACCGCCTCCGCCAGGTGGATATTGATAACCGAAGCAAGCTGAGTAAAATTTTGCTGTTAGATAATGACAGGCCCTTGATATTAACAATTGAAGGATTATTTCCAAACCCTGCCAGTAGTATAGCTAATGTACAGATCAGTTCGCCTGTCAAAGATAAGGTTACAATTTTTATAACAGATGTAGCTGGAAAAATACTACAGCGAAAAGAAATTAATGTAGACCCCGGGCATACTATTGTACCGCTTGATATCAGCCAACTTGCAAAAAACATTTATCTGCTAAAACTTGTTTCTACCGCTGGTATTCAAAGCACCTTTAAAATGATGGTGAATTAATAATAGGATAAGACTATCACAGCTGAGATATACTAAAAAAATCCGTAGCCGTTGTAGCTAGCTTACTAAAGCTACTTACAACGGCTACTGGTCTATAATGACTTTCTTCTACAGTATAAGGAGTGGCCACTGAGCAAGGCTTTCTTTAGTCTTTTTAAAGTCACTTACCAAAGTGATAAAAATCGTTTTGTGCATCCCAGCCAGGTAAGGCCATCTTTTCTAAAAGGTCAATTTGTGTAGTTATCTCCCTGATGTAATTGAAGAAATAATAGTGGTGGGGCAGTTAATAAGAAGCTGCCGGATAGTTATTAAATTGTGTAAAATACTATACAGTCCCTGCTTTACCACGTCGGCTGTTTAACACAACTTAACGGTCTACCGGTATTTTACCGGCTGGCACCAATTTTGTCAAGGCTTACACATAAAGTATCCAAAACATGGCAAAATTATACTCAACAGCTGCAGCAAAAAAAATTGGCAAAGTGATGCATGAGTTTAAAGAAGAAAAACTGAAAAGCAGCTCAGGTGATAAAGTTACAAATCGAAAGCAGGCCGTGGCTATTGCAATATCGGAAGCAAAAGAACAAGGTTTGAAGGTGCCGGCAAAAAAGAAAAAATAATTTTCAGCTTTCTAAATTTAAAATATGTTATATAATAATATTGGGTTTGTAATTGTTTTATTACTTGCGATATCCTGCAATTCAAAAAAGATTAATACAGGGTCTTACAAAGGTTCAGTAGAAACCAGTGGTTACCGGGCCGATACATTACCGCCTCCTTATGCCACCGGTTCTGCTAAAAATTTCAGCCAGGTTATTGGCTGGAAAGACGGCGAAATGCCGGTAGCTCCGGTAGGTTTTACCGTTACAAAATTTGCAGAAGGATTTGACCATCCCCGCTGGATATATGTAGCAGAGAACGGCGATATTTTTATTGCTGAATCAAATACTATCTTAAAAGGGATACTAAAAATCGGGGCTAAACTATCCCGTAAAATAAAAACACAGCATATAGGTGAAAGCCGAAACCGTATTACACTTATAAGGGATGCTGACAAAAATGGTATCCCTGAAAAAAGATTTACGTTTAAAGAAGATTTAAACCAGCCATTTGGGATGCTGATTATCGGCAACCATTTTTACATTGGTAATACAGATGGACTAATGATGTACAATTATGCCTCAGGTGATACAATGCTTAATGGACAGGGGCAAAAAATCGTGTCGTTACCTGCAGGCGATCATAACCGGCACTGGGCAAGAAATATTATTACCAACGACAAAAAAGACAAAATTTATATTGCCGTAGGGTCAGGATCTAATATAGCAGAAAACGGATTGGCTAATGAAATAAGACGGGCCGCTATTCTCGAAGTAAATATTGATGGCAGCGGTGAAAAAATGATAGCACATGGTTTACGAAATCCTGTGGGTATGGATTGGGCAGCCGGCACTAACACTTTATGGACAGCAGTTAATGAAAGGGATGAATTAGGTGATGAATTAGTTCCTGATTATTTAACAAGTGTAAAAGCAGGCGGATTTTATGGGTGGCCATTTTTTTATTACGGGCAGCATAAGGACCCACGGTTGGCTAATAAGCAAAGTCCCGACCCGATTGAAACTGTGATTGTACCGGATGTTCCCTTAGGTTCGCATACTGCATCACTTGGCTTATTGTTTTACAGAAGCAATAAATTTCCCGCCAGGTACCGGAATGGGGCTTTTATTACTCAACATGGCTCATGGAACCGTTCCGTAATTTCTGGCTATAAAGTAATTTTTATTCCTTTTGAAAATGGCAAACCTTCAGGACCGCCTGAAGATTTTTTAACTGGCTTTGTAGCAGACCTTGCCGCCAGTAAAGTGCATGGAAGGCCTGTTGGTATAGCAGTGCTGGCAGATGGTTCTATGCTTATATCAGATGATACAAGTAATACTATTTGGCGGATTAGGGCAAATAATTAACCGGTTTAAAAGAAACAGCGGATAATTTTCGATCTCAGACAAATAACTTACTGCATACAAATTTTGGAAAATACCGAACGTTTTTTTGCGTGACTTCAAACTATAGTTCTTATTTTAAAAGTTTTGTTGTGTCGCATACAATTCGGGTCTATCCTTTGCTTTGATATTGCTACATGCCAAAGCGAAAAATATATACACCACTGCTAACAGGAAGTAAAAGAATATCTTGCTTCGTTCAAATTAAATTTTACTGTACGATCAATTTCCCAATGTCCAGCAGCCCACCATCCTGGTCTGACAATTGGAAGATATATACCCCACGGGGAAGAGCACCCAGGTTGATTTGTGCGGGCAACGAGGTATACTGACGCAGTATTCTTCCGGTCATATCAAATAATTTCAGACGGCTATCAGCCGGCACACCTTGCTGCAATACATAGTTTAGCAGTTGATTCCGGTCGACGGGATTGGGATAGAAAATAATTTTATGGTTACCGGATGTCATTACCGGAATTATATCGGTATAAACGATAGCCCCGTTGCTGAGCCTGATCCTTCCCCTTATATAAATAGTGCCCATAGGAAGATCAGTTACCAATTGGCTATAGAGAAGATTTGTGTTTGTTTTAGCCCTTCCATATATCTGAAGCAATTGCCCACTGGCTGTCACCTGTTCAAAGTAAACAGAATCCACATACGTTGCAATGCTAAGCTCCAGGAGCAGGTTCATCCTGTTGCCATCCTCCAATACGTAATTCAGTGTCTTATAAAAGCATTTTACTCCCTGTAATGCTATATTGATGGCCGTAGATCGGGCGGCAGGGATCCCATTGACCAATACCGGTTCTATAGCATAAATTAATGAAGGATTGGTTAAGCGATGGAGCACCAGGAAAGTGTCAGCAACAGTTAGGATCGGTTTTAAGTAAGGACTGTCGACCAGGGTATATATTTTATAACTACCCGCATAGATATGTTTATTCCAGGAAAGTCGGAAGGAATCCGTACAGACAAAATCGACCTGCGGTTGGGTTAAAGGGCCGATTATAAAATCTTTTGAAAAAAAATCTCCAAATCCGGTTTGCATTTTCAACCGCGCCACCGAACTGGTATCTTTTACAGGCCAGTTGTATTTATTTGTATAAATCTTCTGCCCTGCTTTAATGAGTTGCCAGTTGCTACCCTGGTTATAACTGATATACAGGTCAGCAGTCTCGTTGGTATCGGCCACAAATGTTTTCCAGCGAATCGTAAGTTGTGGATTCTCTTTGCGATTCACATCACTGGTATGTTGCGGGCTGGTAAATGAAAAAGTATGGAGCGTATCAATATTGAAGGCAATATGAAAAGCCTGCTGGGAACCACTGACCGATGTACCGCTAACTTTTATCTGGTAGCTACCGGCTAGTGGCTGGACAATACTTACCTGCTCAGCCGTATTCAATGAATCTCTTTTCCGAATAGGCGTTTTAGCCAATGAATCCAGGTTAGCTGCTACACTTAATACCCAGGGTTTATACACTACAGCTGCCGGGTCAAGAACTTCCAGGTCAAGATCATTAATCAGCGCTTTATTATTATTCACAAGTGCTGTACTGTCTGTCCAGGCAAGAGTGATCTTTACTTGTGCGGCATTGGCAGGCACCGTAATCGACTTTGACCAGGTTTGACCCTGCACCAGCACAGCTCCATCATATTTTTTTTGTTGAATGACACGGATGGCTTCATAACTATTGAGCAACCCGTAACCGGTCTTATAGTCGATACCCTTGTTATTAATATCATCAGCAGAAGTATAAAGAATTGCTTTGGTAAGAGAGGCCGCAGGTATTAACTGGCTGTTGCTATCGGCATATACTTGCTGGAGCACAGCCACCGTTCCGCTGACCACGGCAGCGGCATCTGAAGTTCCGTTTGGTCCCAGCGCAGTAAGTTGCGGAGCCAGTCTTCCATCATATAAAGGTCCTGCAGAACTTTCGACCGGGATATTTCCCCGGTTATCGACTGCCGCCACAGTGATCAGGTTCTTCGCCATTTTAAAATTCCCGGTTAAGTTCGCATAACCGGTCAGGTTAGCATATTTCCCTTCAGTAGCAGCAGCATTTCCCCTATTACCGGCCGAAAAAACATGGACCAATTCTTTATTGCTCCAGGCTTGTGCATCATAACTTACGGCTTCTGCCCCGTAAAACTGCTGGACAATTGTACCATAAGAATGATTTTGTACGGTTACCCTGTTTGTACTCAGGATCGTCGTATTATCAGCAAAAAGATTAGCAAAACTGCTGGGGAAAAAACGACAGCCATTGGCAATACCCCTTCCATCATAAAAACTGTTGCCGGCACCTCCGATAATTGATGAAACAACAGTGGCATGATCCTGTACGGTTGTTGCGGCCAGTGTGGAAGGTATTATTCTTTTATAAAGATCGAGATCAGTCTCATCCATTTTTTGTTCCTTCACACCGGCAACAATATTTCTACCATTAGCCCCGGGGATGCTGTAATCAACGGTATTGATACCATGAAAACTGCGGTCATACCCGATGATACCTGTTTCGGTATGCGCTAAATAAGGGAGGTCCAAAAAAATGACCTCTCTGGCACGGATCAATCGACTGATTTGTTTTGACCTGATGGTCACAGAACGGGAAGCAGGGTCTGCGAAAAGCAGCTCGATTCCCTCTTTTTTAATAAGAGACAGGAGCGACTCCATATCTCTACCGGTAAGTGTAATTTTTTGCAGAGTCTCTTTTTGGCTGATCATTTTTACAGCAGAAGGCGAATATTTCCAGCGGTCATTAGCAGGTGATATTCTCATTAGTTGGGAGTCAATACCCAATTTGGCGAGATGCTCCCATTCCACGATCGCAATACGGTCGGACAACTGTCGCACGATTGGTAATGACCCTGGTAGTACGAAGTTTGATTCAATGATATAAAAAGGTGAGGCAGGTTGCTGATTGCTGTCTTTTTTTTGGGTGAAGCGGGTGAAAATACTATCTGTATAATTCTTCTCCTGTGGCCTTGCCAACAGCTGTGTCAACAAAGCTGCGACAAGCAGCAGGCCGGTCTTTAACATTTTCGCCGGGTATAAGGAATCGAATTGCATGTAGTGCCTGGGATAAAAACTTAAAATTACGCATCTGCCGGATAAAAGAATGAGACTGTCTCATAAGTCATTAAACGTCATTACAAGAGAGGAACGACCGAAGTAATCTGTTGAACATCAAATTGATGAATTCTTTCAGATTGCTTCATTTTATTCGCAATGACGACTTATGAGACAGCCTCATCTTTATATAGAAAATGATCTTAGTAAATAGTCTGTAAAGCAAGAACATCCTCTCCATTGAAAATCGGGCTGCCATTGGTGCAGGCCATCATCCAGGAGTTATAATTGCCAGCTACAGTAGTAGGTGTTCCTAAGATATGAATAGCGCCAACACCAGCGTCTCCTTCATTGGAGTTCTGTCCACAACTGGCCCTGCTAATATAATCGGTATGACGGAAACCGATGCAATGACCGATCTCATGCGCCATCACTTCGTCTGCTTTATCTGCTGTATTTAAATAACTGGTTGCACATTTATTGTTGCTAAGTGTAAAACCGGAAGAAGGGTTGCCGCCACTGGGAAAACCAGAAGCCTGACCGAGTACACAACCACCCCCGGGAACACGACCAAGATTGGCAGCTGAGATCACGATCTCACCACCGGAACTCACCCGCAGGAACTGGATAGTCAAACTAAGGGAATTGTAACGTGCAAGAGCCTGGTCGAGCCCTGTGGAATAATAGGATGGAAAACCTGATCCTAATCTTACCGTAATAACTCTCACACCACCGCCTGTATTAACAAGGTTCGTAGTGCGATAATGTTCTTCGTTGGCAATGATCAGTTCATTGGCAGGCGCTACACCGGACATCTCCTGCAATTGAGTTCTGCTCAACAATATATCTCCTTCGATCAGGTAATTACCATCAGCAGTTTTTTCAACCCAGTTGCCGTTAAAACCAGCAGTAGTGACCATGGAACGCTCTTCCTGTGTCATAGCCGCAATTGGCTCATCAGTTACAGAAGAAGTTTTATTACAGCTTACAAATACACTGCCACCAAGTAGGAAGACCAGTGCAGTTATTCCAATTATTTTTTTCATTGTTGATTTTTTTTTGTTGAAGTAATCGTTGTTTATAAAAAATATTGTGCCCTTGTGTTGGTTCAATATACATATTGAAGCGCCGTTCCATCAGCAGTGCTAAATGTAGGACTGCCATTGGTACAAGCCATCATCCACGAATTATAATTACCCGTAACAGTAGTAGGTGTACCGGGAATATGTACAGCGCCTACGCCAGCTGAACCCTCGTTTGCATTTTGCCCGCAGCTGGAACGATTCATATAATCAGTATGACGGAAACCAATGCAGTGACCGATCTCATGCGCCATTACTTCGTCAGCTTTGTTGGCGGTATTCAGGTAACTGGTAGCGCAGCTGCTCGTGCTGAGCGTAAAACCACTGGATGGGTTGCCACTGCCAGAAGGAAAACCGGATGCCTGGCCGAGAATACACCCACCGGTTGAAGTCGTTCCAAGGTTTTGTCCGCTGATAATGATATCACCGCCTGTGCTCACCCGCTGAAAACGAATTTTCAAATTCAGGTTATTATATCTTGCCAGCGCCTGGTCAAGACCAGTAGAATAGTAAGAAGGGAAACCAGAGCCCAGTCTTATAGTAATGGTCCGCTGACCCGATGTAAAGGTGCTAACGATCTTTGTGGTGCGATAATGTTCTTCATTTGCGACGATGATCTCGTGTTCGGGAGCGCCGCTTAATTCTGTTAACTGGCCCCTCGACAAAAGTATATCTCCTTCAATGAGATAATTTTCATCCGCAGTTCGTTCCGCCCAATTACCATTGAACCCTGCTGCTGCGATCAATGTTTTTTCTTCCTGTGTTAATCCTTGCGGTGGTTGATCTTGTGAGGTGGCTGACTTTTTACAACTGGTGATAGCACCGGCCATCAGCAATGCGAGGCCGGCTGTGGTAAGTAGCGTCTTCATGTCTCAGATTGATTTTGTTAGAAAAAAATTAACAAACTAAATATAGGAATAATTCGGTATGTAAGAACACCCTGGAAGCCCAAAAATTCAGAAGACTGACATAATACTATTAAAAAAAGTTTTCCGTATAAATACGAAGAAAAATGCAGCAATACCTGTACAACGGATCTAAGGGTACAGAAGACTTGTTTTGCTTTACCGGGCCAGGTATTTTGAACAGGTTGTAAATGGGTATAATGCCCTATACTTCAACGCAATTAAACAATTGGTTCATTTCATTAATCAGCTTTTACTCCGTGGCAGGTGTGCTGTACCGATTGCTATTGGGATGTCGAAGCATCTCCATCCCCACCCATTCTTTTGAGTATGGTATTCTTAAAAAGGCATTTAACAAATAAACAAGCTCTTTTACGGGTTGCGGTTCGTGGAAGAAAACACCAGGCGTGTTACTTTTAGGGAAAACCTCCCAGGGCAGAATCGTGTTAAAGCTCTTTGGAGCCGATGGTTAGTCACAGATTAACCATGACTACCCAATAGTTTTATTTTTTATTGTTTAGGAAGAGTCGGGTAGACCAAAGCATTGGAGTTTCAGCCGCTCACAGAACCGTGCTTGACAGTCTCCCATCACACGGCTCTTGTTATTCAATCACGTTAGTATCCCCTTTCGCCAGTTATAAAACAAATCAGGTGCGGCGTGCTGTATTGCACGATACTTATCATACATTTTGGCTTTGCCGATGATTATGTATTTATTCTTTACCCAACTACGGATTATCGTTTTTAAGTAATAGAAGACCAGATAGGTTTCATACTTGCTGTACTTGGTATAGGAATTCATCCATCCTCTTATCTTGGGATTGAGCAGTTCCGCAAACCCTTCCAATGTCATATTTGTCCATCGGGTAATCAGCATCTTTCTTAACGCATTCTTTATATGCATTTTTGCCTGATTACTTATTCCCGTCATGAACACCACAAACCTTTCGCCAATGTTTCGCTGGTTCTTAATAGTTCACGGCTGGAAGCTGTAACTTAGAAAAGTAAAGCTGTTGTTATCCTGCTTATCACTGTGCTGATAATTCTTGCAATACACAATCTTTGTTTTATCCGGATGCAGTTCCAATTCATACTGCTGCATCCTCGCTTTCAGCTTTTCCAATAACTGTTCAGCATGTTCTTTACTACTGCAATGAATGACTATATCATCCGCATACCTTTCAAAAGGATTTTGCGGATTTTTTCTCAGACGAGTGCCAGATAACTTTGTATGTCGGGGCTCCCGCCTAAGGCGGGATAAGTGGTGGCATCTCGATTTTCATCAGGACAGGCTTCTTCGTAATTACGGATTTGCGTTATAGATTTACGCCGAACCGGTAGCTATCGGCTCCACTCAACACACAATGGCCGGACTGTGAGACTCCGGCAGGTAAGAAAAGTCCTGCACAAGAGCTAGTGGTCACTGATAGAAGGTTGCATCTTTAGCTTATTATTGGCTACCTTTATACGAAATTAATGTATAACAAATTGACATTTAGTTCAGAAACTAATAGATTAATATCTGCTAAACACTTTTTGGGGGCGATGAGTATTGTTTTTTGTTTGGCAGGGCAAACCATTGCATCTCCAAAAGTTAAACCGGTTTATGATACTACTGTAACTTCTACTCAACAACAAGCTATAGAATTTATTGATAAAGTAAAGGAATTGAAGCCAAGTGTCTATTGGCCCAATATTAAGCCTTCCTTGTTCCTGCAAAATTTAAAAAAAAATATTTATCAGCCTATAAGCGTTTACCCGGGCAATGGTACTAATTTTTGCGGGTTTGGTGCCTTAACATATTTATTATTACAAGATGACCCTTTAGGTTATGCCAGGTTATTACTACAATTATACCACGAAGGAAATGCTACATTTGGGAATACCTCTTTCACTCCTTCCCAAGCAATAAAAAAACAAGCTGGACTGCTAAGATTCAAAGGTATTCTTGATATAAATCCCGCAGAGCAAATGTGGTACTTATGCCTGGCCGATCACTTTAAGGGATACCTTAATATATTTAACCGTAAGTATGATCCGGGCGATGAGGACCGTTTTTGGGCATCAGTAAATTATGCCAAATTCAACCGCATGATAAGAAGTCTTCTCCATTACAAAACGAGTGCAAGAGGTGCTGATCTTATACGGCCCCGTGTTGGCGATCTATCCCAATACATAAGTAAAAAATTGAAAACCAGTATTGTTGTTTTATTTATAAATAACAGGATTACACATAAAAAAAATCATATAGACCTGCAACTTGGAGTTCCTACTCATTTTATTATTGCAGAAAAAATAAGCAATGAAAATGACCTGGTTACATTAGTGTACTGGGATTATGGTCACAAAACCCAGTTACAGTTTCCCCCAGCTTTTTTAAAACGGATAATTTTTGGCATTACCAGTTGTACTAAAACAAAAACAGATGCCAACTAATACCACAAAAGCTATACTATTTTCAGGAATTGTAATTTTTATATTATCCTGTTCTCCGAAAAATATTTCTACAAAGTATTATTACCAGCACGAAAAAGTGCTGACTAAGATAGAAGATACTTATAAAAAAATATATCCTGAAAACCCATTCACTGTGGCCTTTACCGACAGGAATTTCAAAACTGTATTGCTTGAGATCATTACAGATACGCTTACCTACATTTATGAGTTTAATCTGGATGAACAGTCTATGACTGATACTCTGAATAAATTCAAATTTAACACACCAAAGGTTGTTGAATTAATTCGGCAAATGCAATCTATTCGTTGTACATGGGTCAATAAATTTGATTACTATGTTGATGAAAAAAAACATACACTTACTTTTCTGTCCATAAAACCAGTGGCATTAAAACCACTTTTTTCTTATCACAAATATTATATTCTTACTTATTTTCCGCAGCCACAGTATTTCGACAGCACCGGGCAATTGCTGGACAAAAGGAGACTGGGCCGGCTCCGGAAAATAAACGGAGAGATATTTAAAAGAATAAATGATAAGGTATGCTACACCATTTCTGGAAATTTCAGGTGATGCTGTGAAAAAGCTAATTATACTCGTTCTCAGACGAGTGTGAGTTGGCTTTCTGAGTTGGGCTCCCGCATTAGGCGCGACAGGTTGTGGCATGCCGATTTTTACCGGGACAGGCTTCATCGTAATTACAAAGTTGCATTATAATTTTACGCCGAGCCGATAGCTATCGGCTCCACTCTACACAATGGCCGGGCTGTAAGACATCGGCTAAGAATCGGCAAAGGCGGAGACTCGGCAGGGAAATAACCACGGCGTGCTGCTTGTTGAGAACACCTGCCAAGGCGGAAACACCGACCACGGCATGAAAAAAAGAATTAACTTACACTAAATACCGTCTATGATTCGCTTATTCATACTGATGTTCCTGTTGTCAGCGGACAAGATGGCCCTTGCACAAAAAGACAGCACTATCCAAATAAAGGATCCCGCTATAAAAAATACTTACCCGGAATCAATAAGATTGACCAGCACCCAACAACAATGGCTTAATAATAATTATAAAAAAATTGCCGGTTTGAAGAAAGACAGTGCCATTGCTGTGATCAGAAAGAATTTTACATTAATTTCTGAAGCCACTCTTGAATACATGATCGGCACTGCTGGCAAAATGCTTCAGGGTGACAACCAGAAACATCTTTCTTTGCTGAAAAAAATACTTGACCAGTTGAAGCAACAAAAAGAAGGCCTTCTTAAAAAAATACAGGAGAAAGAAAATCAGCTGGACAAAGAAAAGGATCCACGAAAAAGAAAAGCAATAACAAACGAGATATTGGAATTAAAGAAGAAGATTAGTGAGACTGAAGATAATATCCACCGCAAGAGGGAAACTATAAGACAAATTGAACCCATTTCCTGATAGCCGCCAATCCTACGCCGTGGTTGGTGTTTTCTTCCACCAACCACTGATCTTTAATTAATCTGCGTGGTGAGTAAGAAATCCATCCTGAGCTTAACGAAGGATTGTCAACTCCAGTTTCATACAACAATCCCGATGAGTATTTATATTCTTCAGGCATCTTACAAAACCCCGTCTTTACCGGATTCCAGTTTATGTAATCAAGTTTCTTAACGCCGTGTTGCGTGTCTTCACGCAACACTTCCTATTTTTTAAGTTCCGATGCGTGAAGACACACATCGGGGCATTCTTTTATTTTTTTACGTACACCTGTCAGGGCGAAGAATAATAGCCTTTTATGCTGGCAGTGAAGAATTGTTGGTATT
>JAWXCO010000095.1:0-14699 GCA_034408705.1 Bacteroidota bacterium | reverse complement strand
TAGTAGCACTTAAATAATTTCATTATGGCGTTTAGATTTGAGGAATTGAAAGTTTTTCACTTAGCAGCTGATTTATCCAACGATATTGATTTGCTGGCAAAACAATTCCCTGTTGAAGAACGATACAGCCTGGCATCTCAAATGAAAAGAGCAGCAGATTCTGTTGTATTGAATATCGCAGAAGGGAGCACGGGGCAAACAGTTCCTGAATTCAAACGATTTCTGAACTTCGGACTACGATCAACGGTAGAAGTGGGTACTTGTATTTATTTGGCCAGAAAAAGAAAATATATTTGATGAGGAAGTGTATAAAAAAAATTACGACAGTTATGAAACTCTTTGTAAGATGATAACAAAACTTCGGGGCTCCTTGTAAACCCGGCTATTAACCATGAACTATCAACCATGAACCAGTGATAAAATCATTCTATCTCAACAACATCGTCTACTACATCTCCGGCTCCGCGGCCGTGGTGTTTGTGATCAGTTATTTCCAGCCCGCAATGTTTCGGATTGGCGGGTTGATCCTGTTGTTACTGGGGATAGCCGTTTTGATCGATACGATCATTGTGTATAGCAAAAAGAAAGGTGTCGCGGCCGAAAGGATCGCAGGCGACCGCTTTAGTATTGGTGATCCCAATAAAGTGGTTATCAAACTGGTGAACCGCTATCGGTTCCCGGTCCGTACCAGCGTCATTGATGAATTGCCGATTCAATTCCAGGAAAGAAAATGGATCCGGAAAACGACGGTGGCGGGTTATGCAAATCAAGAACTCGAGTATACAGTGAAACCCCTGACTCGTGGAGAGTATGTGTTTGAAGATATCAATGTATTTGCCCATGCCCCTTTACAGCTCGTTAAAAGAAGGTATATTTTCCCGGCCCGGCAGGTGATCAAAGTGTACCCTTCCTATATGCAGATGCGGCGCTACCACTTACTGGCCGTTAGTAATCGCCTGCAGGAAGCCGGCGTAAAGAAGATCCGGAAGATCGGGCATAGTATGGAGTTTGAGCAGATCAAGGAATATGTGCGGGGCGATGATTACCGCACTATTAACTGGAAAGCTACAGCCCGCAAAGATGGGCTTATGGTGAATACCTATACCGATGAGAGAAGCCAGCAGATATATTGCCTGATCAATAAAGGCCGGGTGATGAAAATGCCTTTTGCCGGTATGACCCTGCTGGACTATGCGATCAATGCTTCACTGGTATTATCGAATGTGGCTTTATCAAGACAGGATAAAGCTGGTATCATTACTTTTGAAAAGAACCTGGATACTTTCCTCGTCGCCGATAAGAAGCCCACGCAAATGAACCTGTTACTGGAAAGCCTGTACCGGCAGAAGACCGATTTCCTGGAATCGGATTTTGAAAAATTATTTTCGGTCATCAGGAACCGGGTGGGTAACCGGAGCCTGCTGGTGCTGTTCACTAATTTTGAATCACTCGAAAGTCTGCAACGGGAAATGACCGCTTTAAAGAAGATCGCAAAATACCATTTACTCCTGGTTGTATTTTTTGAAAACACCGAACTGAAGTCATTGCTGGAAGGAGCAGCTTCTTCACTGGAAGATATTTATATCAAAACCATTGCAGAAAAATTTGCGTATGAAAAAAGGCTGATGGTAAAAGAATTACATAAGAATGGTATCCCTTCTATTTTAACCACACCCGAAAACCTAACGGTGAATACGATCAATAAATATTTGGAGTTGAAGACGAGAATGTCGATCTAGCAACCGGATGTAAGATTCCAGAAATTGGCATCAAGCATCCAGTCACCAGCATCCGGAAACAAGTAATACATTTGTTCTCATGAATTATTCCAAAGAAGATTTTGAGCAGGGCCAGATGCTGCTGATCAACAAGCCGCTTCGATGGACCTCCTTTGATGTGATACAGAAACTGCGGAGTATCCTGCGGATCAGGAAAATCGGGCATGCCGGTACTTTGGACCCGCTGGCAACAGGGCTGCTAATCATCTGCACGGGTAAGTTTACCAAAAAGATCAATGAATACATGGCGCAGGAAAAAGAATATACGGGTACCATTACACTCGGCGCCACTACTCCCACCTACGACCTGGAAAGTGAACCGGGAAATTTCAAACCTTTTGAACAATTTACGGAAGAAGAACTAAAAGCAGCCACAGAAAAATTTATCGGGGCGATTCAGCAGGTGCCACCAGCCCACTCCGCTATTAAAGTAGGAGGGAAGCGGATGTATGAACTGGCGAGACAAGGAAAAGAAGTAAAACTGGAACCACGTAACGTAACGATCAGGGCATTTGATATTGTAAAAATTCAACTGCCCGAAATACATTTTAGGGTAGTCTGTACAACAGGTACCTATATCCGTAGTTTAGCCAATGATTATGGTGAGTACTTGCAATGCGGTGCTTATTTAAGTAGTCTTTGCCGCACCCGTATCGGAGAGTTTTTAGTTACCGATGCAGAAACGATAGAAAGCTTCCAGGAAAAAATACAAAGCTTTTTATAAAATAAAAGGATAGCTGATGCCTAACTGGAACTGGTCGCCTTTAAGTAAAGAGTAGCCAAACCATTTATTTTGAATTCCGGCATTGGCAGGAGAAGGGCTTGGGTCTTTCGCTTTATAGGAATAGTCAAGGCGGATCACAAAGAAACTAAAGTCGATCCGGAAGCCCAGACCCACACCTACGGCCAGGTCTTTAGCTAAACGTCCGAAATTGAAAATTGATTCCGGTACGGCGGGGGTGGCTGCTTTTTTAAGAAACCAGATATTTCCAATATCCGAGAACAAAGCTCCTTCTATATTGATGCCGGCCACTTTGAAAAAAGGGAAACGATATTCCACGTTACCTTCCAGTTGTACATCACCATAACGTTCCGGCGTGCTTCCGGCTCCTGAAAAACCAGTAACGGAAGAGCCGGGACCTAATTTTCGGAGACCCCAGGCCCGCATACTATTAGGACCACCCGCAAAATATTGTTTGAAAAAAGGAAGGTTGTTTCTTTTAGAAGGGTTGGCAGTAGAATTAAATTCATAACCTACCCCGGTAAACAAGCGCATCACCAGGGCTGATTTGGCAAAATTTAATTTCCGGATTAACTCCGCATCAAGTTTGATAAAGCGGTAGAGGTTTTCATCAAGAAATTTATTGTTCACCAGGCCGGTCAGTAAGCCAGATATTTCTGCATTGGCCCGGAAAACATTTTGCATATTCTTTTTCGTAGTGTTCCGTGTGATGCCGCCGATAATGGAAGTGATTAGTCCATCGGTGAAAATGTTTTTCAGGGCAGGGTTGCCGACAAAGAGATTCAATAATTTTTGTCGCGGCTTCAGGTAAGAATATTCAATATTGGGCAGGCGCAGGGTGAACAGGGTGTTCTTGGTTTGCAGTTCATAGCCCCAGGAACCATTTAAGGTAGTCAGGTTAAACAGGTCTTTTCTTTCTGTGTTACCGGCATTAAAGGACAAACTGGTCCGTATTTTCTCCCTGAAACGAGCCGGTACCCATTTCATCCGGGGCACCAGCCGGGGGAAATATATGTTATGGCTAATAGAAAATTGCTGGGTTTGAACAAAACTGCTGTCACTCACCTCTATGCCATAGCGGATACTGGTGGTCGCCGTATTGGCAGCTCTTCCAAAATTGCGGTTTTGCAAACCCACATTTACACCGATACCAAAGAGATTACCGGATACTGCACTTTGGTTGCGGCTTCCTTCCAGGTTGGCTGAAAAAGAATATTTGGGGGCGGGCGTCAGCCGGATAGTAAAATCCGCCGTATCCTGGCTTTTCCGGGGCAGCGGTTCAATACTAACAAGGCGCCAGGCACCGAGTGAATTTAAACGGTTAACAGTTTTGAAATATTTTCTTTGATCATATAGATCGCCCCGCCGGAAATAAATATTCTGGGGAATAATTTTCGGTTTGAACATGTTGCTGTAAAAAATAACTTTTACACCATCAACTATTTCTTCTTTTAACTGGAGACCAACTGTATCAGGGCCGAACTCCGGGTAAGCAATGATATTGCCCACATAATACCGGGTTAACCGAATACTGTCAAAACCCGGTTTCAATCGTATTTCCAGGTTGGCGGTCGGGTTTTCCTGACGGGCCTTTAATTTTTGTAAGATCTCCAATTGCTCGATGGGGTCAAATGTGGGACGAAGTAAGGACACATCGAGCGTATCCCAGAGGCCAATCAGTTCTTCTCTGCCAAAGCGCATATAACCACTGTTGCGGTATAATGCGACGAGCCGGTCCAGTTCAGACGAGATCGTGGATTTGGCAAAAGGGTCTCCTTTTTTTACAAAAGCATCCTGCTGGTTGGCCAGTGCAATGCCTTGTAGTTCCGCCTGCCTGATATTATAATTGAACGAATCAATACGAACTACTTTCCCCAGCGTAACATTGAAATCGATGGTCGTTCGGTATTGGTTACCACGCCTGTTGACAACGCTATCAAAACGGATGGTATCTCTAAAATAGCCCATGGAAGCCAGCAGGGCCTTCATATATAAGACTGATTTCTCTGCATTAATCACATTATAGACCGGAGGTTTTTTCATAACGCTCCACAACACTTTTGATACAGAACGGACCCGTATACTATCATCTAATTGTCCTTTGAGCCGGGAAGTAATATCGGCGATGGAGTCGCTTGGAATCTTGTCGGTAATGTTGATATTTGTTTTATAAACAAAAGGCCTGTTGGCCGGGTAACTTTTTACAATGGTGCTGCAAGAGGACACCAATAATAATCCTGCCCCTGCAACGAATAAATTGCGGAGCATGGAAAAAGAAAGTGGCTGAACGGATGACATATGTAAATAAACAACTATGCTTGTTAGACAGAAGATCAAATATATCCAAACTTTAGGCCAGAAAAAATTCAGGCAGGAAGAGGGTGTATTCATTGCGGAAGGACCCAAGCTGGTAAAGGAATTACTGGAGGCGGATGCTGCAGCAGTAAGGGAAGTATTTGGAGTGACAGACTGGGTAGAAGAAAACGCATCCTTACTTGCTAAAACAACGGTTAACACCATCACAGCGGCAGAACTGGAAAGAATTTCTCAACTCACCACTCCCAACAAAGTGCTGGCCATCGTGCAGCAATATGCGACCAGCGAACCGATCTCTGTAAAGGGCCAGGTTATACTAGTATTGGACAATATACAAGACCCGGGCAACCTGGGTACAATTATCCGCATTGCTGATTGGTTTGGGGTTACACAGATCGTTTGCAGTCCCGATTCGGCAGATCGGTATAATTCCAAAGTGGTGCAATCAACCATGGGAAGTATTGTCCGGGTTAAACTGAATTATACGGACCTGGAAGAGTGGCTGGGCTCTCAAAAAGATATAGCTGTTTATGCCGCCAGCCTGGATGGAAAGGATATCACATCCATACAAAAAATAAAAGAAGGGATTATTATTATCGGCAATGAATCAAAAGGGATCAGTGATGCGATACTACAGCTCGCTACTACCCGAATAACAATTCCTGCAAAAGGCAAAGCAGAATCATTGAATGCAGCGGTAGCGGCGGGGATTATTCTTTCGCACCTGCTGTAAATTGAGGTCTTTAAAAAATTACCGGATATTATTTTTGAATAAGGGCTTCATCTTTACCACTGCAACCCGTTTCACAATTTTATCGCAGGCCCTGGCTTTTTTCTTTGTATGCTTACTGCAGTTAACAGTTCTTGTAATTATCCGTCAATGTTTTTCCACCTGGTAATGTTTTTTTAATACATCTTCTCCATATTCATTCCCTTTTTCTCTCCAAATGGCATGAATATGACCGGCACTGTTTCTGGGGCCGCCGTTATTATCAAATTCAATAATAAAAGTTGGACCGTTTAATACATAATAATGTGGTTTTTTTTCGTCTATTTCCCCAATCCATCCAAAATATATTTTATCTATTCCTGCTTTTATGATGTTGTCATATTCAATTGATGCCTTGTCATATTCAAGGTTAAATACAAATTCTCTGATGATGTATTGCAAAACGGCCTTTTGATCACTATTCATTTCTGCTCCCAGGATACCCCAATTATCCACTAATCGTTTACCACTTTCTGCCGCTGTAATTATATCTTTTGGGACTGCTGCACTCATTATCGCTTTCTTTTGTTGGGCAGCGGATAAAAGATTGATGAGTTTGATACCTAAGTCTTCCTCCTGACCGAGCACCCGCCAGCCTGCATATTCGGAATTAGGATATTCCGCCGGGTCTGTCCCGATGAAGAAAGGTGTTACTGAAAGCTGGTCATGCATAAAGGTGAAATTAACGGACAGGTGATGCCCCTCTAATTTATATCCCCAAATACTATCTGTTGGCTGTCCAAAAAAAGCAAAATAGTAATTCTTATGTGACCATAATAAAGACCGTACGAAAGTATAGACTGTATCATTAATTTCTTTTTTATAATAAAGACTATCGTAATACCTGTTGAGCAGATTGTCTAAATGTAAAATGCCGGTTGCTTTTAGATAGCCTTGTGAACTCAGTGAAACAGAAAGGATCCGGTGTACTAATTTTCTTTGATCATCTGTCATGTTTCCGATACTTGTTCCTGCTCTTGCCCTTAGTCCAACGGGAAGATTGTTCCAATGTATTCTTGCAGTATCAGTAAATTGAAGACCCCCGGTACGCTTTTGTATTTTATCAAAGGAATTGTATAAGGAAACAGCCACTTGTTTGATTTCGTCGTTGTAGGTTGCCTGGCTAATGGCAGGGGCGGTAAAAAACAAACAGCTTGTCAGACCGAATAAGAAGCGATTCCCAATTGTCATGGTGGTAGTTTTTGAAGATGATTGTTTATTCAGTACGGTAAATATTTGGAATTAACCACGGTAACGGTTTTAATATTCCGTCTGCCAGGTGGCCGATACCGGTTTAATTTGTTAGTATGAATCTATGAAAAAATGGTCAATACCCTGTTAGCAAAATTCTTCATTCATACTTACTTACCAGGATGAAGATAGGTTCGTCATTTCTGTTAATGTAAAGAGAACCACTATTACCACCTTTGCAGTTCAGTCCAGGAACAGGGCTTGTTTATTTCCCACGCTAGATCCAAACGCATATTTCTGAAATGCTTTTTCTTTTCAAATCCGGAACCCAGCATTCTTCTGCAGGATAACCAACAGGGATTAGTAAAAAAGGCTTTTCATTTTCGGGACGGTTTAAAATTTTGGATAGAAAATTCATGGGGCTGGGTGTATGTGTTAAAGCAACCAAACCGGCATCATGAATTGCAGTAAGTAAAAACCCGCAGGCAATACCGCAACTTTCGGTCACATAATAATTTTGATGTTTGTAATTATTATTTTCCAGTTCATAGCTTCGTTTAAAAACAACAATTAGGTAAGGAGCGGTTTCTAGAAATGGTTTATGCCAGTCAGTTCCTATAGGCTGCAGATCTCTAAGCCATTCATCAGTCATCCTGTTTTCATAACTATCCTTTTCTTCTTTTTCAGCGGCAATCCGGATTTGCTTTTTCACGTCAGGGTTTTTTACCACACAAAATGTCCAGGGTTGTTTGTGTGCGCCAGAAGGTGCTGTGGAAGCACTAAGAAGTATCGTTTCAATTATATTTTCGGGAATAGCTTTATCCGAAAAGTCGCGAACTGTTCTACGGGTGTTCATCCATTCAAAAAAAAGCTGGCAACGTTCACCCATTTCATTCTTCTCATACGTTTTTTTTGTGTAGGATATAAAAGGAAAGTTATCAATGAGTTTTTTTTCCATATCAGTTTACAATTAGTAGTTAGCTTTTTACTTAGCAGGTAAAGTTCGGGTATTGCTGAGATTTTCTTTGAAGATTTGTTCCTTTAAATCTATAATGGTTGAATTGTAATCAACCTTTTTCAGGACGGGACAGTCAATACATTATTAAGCAAAATCAAGCTGAATGAAAGGGGACACACCTATTAAAAATATCCCAAACTTTTCAACCTCCCCAACTTTCGTTTTTCTACCAAAGCAGAATCATTAAATTCAACCATAGCAGCATGCAATATTCTCCGGCATATAATCAGAGCAGCATAATTTTAATCGACCCAACTCCGAACTGAGAACTATGAACTGAGAACTATGAGCTGAGAACTATGAACTAAAAACAATGAACTTTCCTACTTAAACTGTATCGCCTTCACCGGTTGTATGGTTCTTACCAGGATAGAAGGGATCAGCATAACAAGAAAGCAAACCACAAAAGTGCCGGCACAAACCAGGCCTACCTGCCACCATACGATTTTTACGGCGGCCGTACTCAGGTAGTAGGCTTCTTCTTTGAGTTTGATAAAGCCAGTGGCTTCTTGCAACAAGAGCAGGCCGATCGCTAGTGCTGTTCCGATTACAATACCGGTAACAGTGATCAGGGCGGAATGACGAAGGAATATTTTCTGTACGGTCCAGTCTGTGGCGCCGATAGCTTTCAACACGCCTACCATTCTAACTCTTTCCAATACTAAAATGATCAGGCAGGTGATCAGGTTGATGATGGCTACAATGACCATAAAGCCGATCAGTACATTGCGGGTTACATCCTGCATATTGAGCCAGTCAAATATATTGGGGGAAATATTTTTAGCACTCACTGCATTCCAGGTCAGCGGGAAATTATCCATGGCATAGAGTTCATCCGCTTTTTCGGTGATGGTCGTATAATCTTTCAGGAAGATCTCGTAACCACCCACTTCTTCCGGTTGCCAGTCGTTGAGCCGCCGGATGAGTTTGATATCACCGATCGCAAATGTTTTATCGTAATCTTCAATACCTACTTTATAAATACCTGATACTGTTAATTTATCTGGGCGGATCTTTCCATCGGGACGGATAAAATAGATCATGATCTTATCATTCACAGACAGGTGAAGTTGTTCGGCGGTATACGCAGAGATCATGATCTCCCGGCTATAGGTACTGTCATTAAACCTAATGGGCCGTCCCTGCTTCATAAAGCCCTGCAGATGGCCAAAGTCATAGGTACTGTCAAACCCCTTTAGTAAAACACCTTCTATCTCATCTTTTGTTTTCAGAATGGCATACTTGGTCGCAAACGGATGGATGCTTTCCACATCCGGGTCGTTTTTGATGCTTTCAGCGAGGGCATCGTTTTTGATGATGGGACTTTCCTCCGAAATGATAGCTTTATCGGGTTGTTTCTCCTCAATACGGATATGACCAAGAAAGCTGAACACTTTCTGACTTACTTTTTCCTGGAAACCGTTGGCCAGTGAGAGGGTTACGATCATGACCATAACACTGATCACCGTGGCAACGGTGGACAGCCTGATAATGAACCTGGAAAAGGATTTCTGCCCACCGGGTCCTGTGGATTGGTTAAATGCTATGCGGTTTGCTATAAAGCCTGCAACCTTCAAATTGAATTTTTTGTCTGTATCTCCAACGGAGTCAGCGACAAAAATAAGCCGCTAAAAAAGAATTCACCCCTTTTTTGCCTGATTTTTGCAATATTTGGCTAAGTGGTTCAAGAGAGAAGGAGAAAATAAGGATATTCGTTATTATAAATCAATTTCCACTTAGCAGTATAGGACATCCGTTATCGTATTAAATACTTAACTTATCAGGAGAAATAAGTGTGAATAGAATTAGCCGCTTCCGGAGCTTTCTCTTTTCCCCTTTATCCCTTAGCCCAAAGAGCCGATGAAAAAATTAGTTTCCTTCGTAATACTTCTGCATATGACGGCTGCCAAAGCACAGTTGCCTGATCATATCTATAGACCCAATATACAAAGTGTAAAGTTGCATAAGTATGGTGATATCTACAGTTATCCCATCATTACCCTCAACAGCAACGAACAACTGGAGCTGCATTTTGATGATATGGATGCGGATATGAAATATTACTATTACGGGTTCCAACTGTGCAATGTGGACTGGAAACCAGCCAATGTCCAGACCTTTGATTATATCAGGGGATTTCAGAGTAACCGGATCACTACATACCGGAATTCGTCGATCGTACAATCAAGATACACGCATTACCAGGCTGTATTACCTGAACGAAATTCGGCACCCACAAAAGCCGGTAATTACCTTCTGAAAGTTTTTTTGAATGATGACACTTCGAAACTTGTTTTTACCAAACGCTTATTGGTAGTTAATAGTAAAGCCGCCGTTTCGGCCCTGATCACCCAACCATATAATTCAAGCATTTTCCGAACGCACCAGCGGGTACAGGTAACCGTGAATACGGCGAATGCACAGATCAATGCTTTTTCCCCGCAGGATATTAAAGTAGTGGTTTTGCAGAACAATATATGGGGCACTGCTTCCGTGATCGACCGGCCAACAGTTTTCCGCGGTAATTATTTTGAATACAGTGATGAACAAAATACCACGTTTGAAGCCGGCAAAGAATGGCGCTGGATCGATCTGCGCAGCCTGCGGCTCATGAGTGAGCGGATGGATAAATTGGTTGACTCAGATAGCAGCGCCAGGGTCGATATCTATATCAAACCTGATGAAGAACGACGCCAGCAATTATATGTTTACTACCGGGATTTTAATGGCATTTATACACTGGAGAACCGCGATAATGCCAATCCTTACTGGCAAAGCGATTATGCCTGGACACATTTTACTTTTGTTCCTCCCGGCAACAGGGCCTATGAAGGAAAATCGGTTTATGTGTTCGGTGAGCTGACCAACTACGAACAAAACGACGCTTCGAAGATGTTGTTCAATGATGAGAAAGGCGTGTATGAAAAAGCACTGTATTTGAAGCAGGGTTATTATAACTATTCTTATGTAACACTGACCGATAAAAAGCAAGCTGCAGTGCAGCCATCCCTGGAGAATACAGAAGGTAATTACTGGGGTACTGAGAATGGCTATATGGTATTGGTCTATTATCGTCCCTTTGGAGCCCGGGCCGATGAGCTGATCGGGTTTACAAGAATAAATTCAGTGATACAGCGATAACCCTTTTGCTGATAGGCTGATTGCTTCAATTCTCCTATTCCCCTAAATAGAGATGTTACCCCTGCTAATAGATTGAATGATGAATTTTTCCTACTCCCGAAAGCGAGGCACAGTAAATCACTTTATGTAAAACTCCGTTATTAGCTTCAACGTTTAAATTTTACTACTCCCTAACGGTAAGTTTGCAAATTCGTTGAATATAAGTTACATTAATTCTTATGTGAAAATCAGTTCTAACAGACTCTTCCCCTCCTTGTCCGAAGGACTCCTTTGGAGGAGGGGTGTATTGAAGCGACTATTCTTCTTTGAGACAATGGGGTGGGTTGCTGAAAAATGAGGGGAAAGATGAAGAGCACCTTTCAGTAAATGCAGCGTAAGCCGTAAGAGAAGTTGCCATAAAAGCCAGGCTGCTGAATAGCATTAAACTTAATGCTATATGAGAAAAAACAAAATCAAATGACTATAATACCTAAGTTCTCCGCCGCGGCGGAGACCGGGTATTACTGTGTCTTCTTCGCGTCTTCCAGGAATTTGGCCAGACCGATATCAGTCAACGGGTGTTTTAATAACCCGAGAATGGAATCCAGCGGGCAGGTGCACACATCGGCACCGGCTTCTGCACAACGTACAATATGCAGGGAATTGCGAATGGAAGCCGCCAGTATCTGTGTTTTGAAACCTTGAATAGAATAGATCTGGGAAATTTGGGCAATCAGGTCAACACCATCCCAGTTGCTGTCATCGATACGGCCAATAAAGGGAGATAAATAAGTAGCACCCGCTTTGGCAGCGAGTATGGCCTGCCCGGCTGAAAATACAAGGGTACAGTTGGTCCGGATACCGTTATCGGTAAACCATTTGATCGCTTTGATACCGTCTTTAATCATCGGTACTTTCACCACGATATTGGGGTGAATAGCAGCCAGTTTTTTTCCTTCTTCTACGATACCGGCGAAATCAGTACTAATCACTTCAGCACTGATATCACCATCTACCATTTCGCAGATGGTCTTATAATGATTCATCACAGCTTCTTCTCCTTTAATGCCTTCTTTGGCCATCAGGGAAGGGTTGGTTGTTACACCATCGAGGATGCCTAATTCATTTGCTTCTTTGATCTGTGCAAGATTCGCAGTATCGATAAAAAATTTCATGGTTGTTGGTTTTGAAAACTAAATATTCTCTTATGCCAGGGCTTCGGGCTGATAACCCTTCTTCGCCAAGGCTACGGAGGGTAAAAAAAATGGCAGGCTTATTACATCGCACCGCTCAACCACCTACTCTTGCTGCCTTCCGGCCCTGGGAGGGTTCAGCAGGAGCTGGTCGTGTAAGACCTGCCGGCGCAAAGATAAGGGTATGAAGGGTAAGTGAGTTCGTAATTGCAAGGGAAAAATCAACGATTTTTATTCTTTGTTTTTCTGGGAGTATTACCGTTCATGATCTCGTCACGGGTAGGAAGATCGCCATCAGGCTTTGTCTTTATCCAGATGGTACGTTCAATAAAAACAGCGGGATTGCTTTTCAATACAGCTTTTATGGATACTTTTTCCTTTTTGAAATCAAAAGGAATGATCAGCTGGTTGCCTTCGAAACTGGCAGCCGAACAACTGAATTCGATGTCCTTACTGGTCAGTGGCATCCAGCGGCCGTTGGATAATTTACCATCCACATTGATATAATTATGCTGGCCTTTTTTCAGGCTGTCAGTATATAAATTAAAATAAATACTATCCACTTTTTGGGCAAAAAGCGGGGAAACTGCGAGGGCTATAAAAATAAGTAGTAGAATTTTTTTCATTGCTTATACAAAAGTCGTAAAACCGTACCAAATGGTTGTGTTGCGACCAGCTTTGCGATTCTTTTAACGTTCGGGACCTGTAATTAGCTTTTCTCACGCCGGTTCCAGGCAATAGTTCCCAGACCAGCCATTAAAAAAGCCACCAATACGAAGAGGGAGTTTACAGCAACCTGTCCATAGCCCAATTTACCCGCATGGAGAAAAGGGTAGGGATACCAGTCAGTAACAGGGCCCCCCGACCAGGGAATAAACCAGGTAGAAGATTGGAAAAATGAGCCAGGGAAGAATGCTTTTCCACTGCAATATTCTTTTAGGAGTAAAGACCAGCCAGTAGATCACATACAATAAAGGCACTACCACATGCAGGAAATTATCCACGACCCATATGAGACCGGTTAAAGTAAACAGTCCCCGGAGTACAAGATTATATACCAGGCCTGCAATAAAAATGTAAACAGCAATGGCCGATTGCACAGGCACTTTTGAAAAGAAGGATCCCAGCCCGGAACCGGGACTCAGCAGGGCGGAACTTAAGCAGACCGCTACCAGCAGGTTGCTGAGAATAGTAAAGTAGCTGAAAAAATTACTGATGGTTTTTAAATTACTGTACCCGGTTTCACCGGTTGATTGGAGGATCAGGTAGAACTGCAAAGCCAGGGCAGTCCATGCAATAAGTGCAATGATACCCATGACCATTTTTTTTGAAGCCGTCCTATTTTTCATCAAACTAATATATGAGATTTTAAAAACCGGGGAAAATGATGTTAAAGAAGAATAGCAAGAGAAAAAAAAAGATGATTTTTTTATGCAGGGAAATTTGCAGCAGCCTGGGTTTGATGTAAGATATTTGGGTGGCATGGAGAGACATATAGGCCTGTCTGTTATCTATGTTTCTATATCCGGATGAACTTAGTCTGATTGTTTCTCGCGGCTACTATTCATGATTTAGAATAAATGAAACAGTATATTACAGGGAATGAGTAATTGGAAAAAGATATCGCTGTTTGTGATGACGACCCTCTATGTTGCGGCAGGGATCAATCATTTTGTGAACCCTTTATTTTATAAAAAGATCATGCCACCGGGCTTGCCTTATCATTATCCGCTCATTTATATTAGCGGAGCCGCAGAAATTATTTTAGGACTTTTACTGATACCCGTATCCACCCGCCGATGGGCGGCCTGGGGTATTATTGCCTTATTAATTGCTGTGTTCCCGGCCAACCTGCAAATGTTTTTGGATTACCGGCAGGAGCAGCATCCTTATCTGTGGATAGCTTTACTGCGGCTGCCACTCCAGCTTGTATTGATAGGCTGGGCTTACACGTTTACTAAAAGGCGATAAAAAAAGTCGTTGCTTATTTCTTCTTTAATTGCAGCAGGATTGTTTTTTCCCTTGCTTCCTGGTCACAAGCTGCTTTTCCGGAAGTATTATCGCTGACGATGTAGATCGTTCCGTCGCTGTCGATCGTAACGCCTTCCAGGTTCATGCTAAAATCCTGTGTCTTATAAGCGTTGGAAGCATCGGTAAAATTTTCAACCGGTAGATTCTTCAATGTCTCCAGTTGGAGTTTGCCATTTGCATCAATATCTATGGATTCCAAATATTGCTGCCTGAACTTACCCTTGGAATAAGATTTTAAACAAAGGAGTTTTCCGCTCTCACTGTCTACGCAAATATCAGAATAGCGCCATTGGGGATTCTCCAGCGGTAATTCAATGGTGGACTCGTATTTTAAAATAACGGGAGAGCTTTCATTGCCAGGTTCTACACTGAAAGTAAAAATTTGTGAATGCGACATATCATCATCCCTTTCCCGTAAGAGGTAGAACTTATTATTTTTTTCATTGGCGGCGATTCCTTCCATACCATCCCCGTCTTTTGACTTAGCTGGCAGGGGAATCGAGGTTTGAATGGTTTTGATGGCACCGGTGGCGATGATTAC
>JAWXCO010000094.1:0-29945 GCA_034408705.1 Bacteroidota bacterium | reverse complement strand
GGCGTGCAGGTAAGGATATCATTGACACAATAGCAGTATTAAACAAAAGCACAGGGCTTATATGACAAAGCAGTAGGAATATCCCTACTGCTTTGTTTTTTTAAACCAGTGACAACTTGTCTAATACCATTTAGATTAAAACGACCCTGTCGTCATTAGCAGTTTACCATGATTAAATCGAAGGGAACTTTGCTTTATAAGTATATTATTAAATTCAAAGTGATATCAGCTATATTCTCTTTCTCTCTTTTATTTCTCCGGGCGACAAAAAATACGCCTCGCACAGAGAAAATGAGCTAAAAGAGTAATACAAATCATACCATTTATTTAGCTATTAAAAAAAGCTGTCGCCCTGCTTTTCCAGATTATTTAGGTGAGCTGCTCGAGGGTGTAATAGTAAAGTCTAAAAGGTATAATACTAATTATGCCTGGTTTAATATGTTTCAAAATTGAGATGATTACAATGCATGCATATCCGTTATTATTCATTCCAGGCACACATGCAAACTTGATAGGGTGGGAAGGCTGGATGTAAAGCTTAAACAAAAAATCCCGGTCATATTGACCGGGATTCGTTGATATAAAAATGATTTTTTAGTTTGTATTTATTTGCGAAGGAACTGTTGGCGACACAGCACCTGTTTCTGCACCCGTCCTTTTAAAGAGCATTACATAACCACACAGGTTCTTTTTCTTTTGTTTATTTACCTGCACTGTTTTCATCATATGAAACTCGGACATCTGGGGCACATAAGAATAGACGATTACATTACCATCCACATCGCCCCATTTTTTCTGGCGGAAGACCACTTGTCTTTCACTCCAGTCATACATCCTCACTTCATACAGGCGTGAACTATAATCACCGATAAAAACAAATTGATACCAGGATCCCTGTGTTAGCGGAACAATTACCGGCATTTCAAATTCACTTTCCATATTGATCGAAGCCTCTTTCAGCAGTACATAACCGTCATTGCCATACAGGTTTTTAAGACTGTCTACCTGCTTGCTGATCATATCATTGTTACACGACTGAAGACGGATAATATCATTGTCTTTATTTTTTTGTGAAAAAGCCGAAGCGCTGTAAAACGCAAAGGCGGTAAAGAGGAGAAGATGGTTTTTCATAACTCTAAAGGTGATATTGGAAGGAACGATGAATAAATATACTAACTGGTTTTCGATAGTTTAAATTTTATGGCGAAAACTTTCGCTTTTAAGTATATTTTCCCGGGAAACTACGCAAGTATCAGGCCAGGAGGTACGGAGTATTTGGAAGGAATTGGAAACCAGGGCTTTTGAGGATTTCCCGGACTTTTTTTTGACACAAATCAACCATTTCCTTGCCGGTTAAAGAAGATGCCGTTCGCTTGTTGCAGGCAGGTAATAGTCAGATCATTGATACAGACATGTGCCGGCAGGCTGGCGCAATAGTAGATAACACTGGCCACATCCTCGGCCGAAAGGGGCTTCAAACCATCGTATATTTTTTTTGCCGTGTCTTCATCACCTTTAAAACGGACGACCGAAAACTCCGTTGCTGCGGCGCCGGGATTGATAGAAGTTACTTTGATATTATGCCGGAGCAGGTCGATCCGCATACCCTGACTGAGAGCATCTACGGCAAACTTACTTGCGCAATAGACATTTCCTTTTTCATAGACATCTTTACCAGCCACGGATCCCATGTTGATGATATGACCTGCTGAACCTGACGAAGGCTTTCTTACCACCATTAATTGAGCAACAGCTTTGGCCACGTATAAAAAACCTTTCACATTGGTATCGATCATGGTATTCCAGTCGTTCACATCGCCTTCTTCAAAATAATCCCGACCCAGGGCCAGGCCGGCATTGTTCAACAACACATCAATCGCCTTCCATTCTTCCGGTATAGTTGAGATGGAGCCAAATACAGCTTTTTCATCCCGCACATCAAAAGGTAATTGCAATACGGCAACGTTGTATTTTTTCTCCAGCGTATCAGCCAGTACCTGCAGCCGGTCGGTTCTTCTCCCATTCAGGATGAGGTCATATCCATTTTCAGCAAATTTATACGCACAGGCTTCGCCAAATCCTGAAGTGGCGCCGGTGATGAAAATAATTTTGGGCATAGTGGTGAAAGGTCAATGGTGAATAGGGAATAGTCAATGATTGTTGATCACTCTTTGGTTGTTGATTGAATCAGGCCGGTGAGTAACTTAAAACTACTGATCATGGTTTCGCCAATTTTAGTTGTATCATAATTTTTCAGGTATGTAAGATCATTGGCGATATCCAATGCAGCATCATTTCTATTATCGAACCTCTGGCTATTTCGTAAAATCTTTTTCTCTCGGCTTCCGATTTCCTGGATGCTCCTTCTGCGATGTTTAAATAAACTGAAACGGCAGCTCTTCTTATCTGGCTTGTCATTCCAAATCGTTCATCAGATGGCAATATATTCGAAATTTTGTAGGATTCTAAAACAAATCGCCTTGTTACAGTAAATACTTCAAATTGCTGGTGGTTGAGTTTTAAAAACATACTATTTTATTTTAAGTGAATAAAAACAGTAGGAAGTAGGATTGCCGGTGAATTGACCTTTCACCATTGACCATTCACTATCTTATCAACGCCACCGTTCCCTTGAGAAAGATCGGTACCCCGAGATAGTCAATAGCACTCACCATCCATACATAAACACCACTGTCCTGGGTACGGCCATTGATCCGGCCATCCCAACCAGCCCGGTCGGCGGTAGTAGTAAATACCAGCTGACCCCAGCGATTAAACACACTGAAGTAGTTGATCTTTTGAATACCTACGGCGATGGGACGAATCACATCATTGCGGCCATCATTATTAGGGGTAAAGGCGGTAGGTACAAATACATAGGGGTTGGTCTTAAAGATAGTAACCTTAACAAAAGCAGAATCCGTACAGCCGGCGATATCGGTGACCACTAATTTGTAGCGAATACTGTCATTTGAAGCATTGTACATGCCAATGGGATTAAAGATATCCGTCCTGGATAATCCGGTAGACGGACTCCATAGATAATTTAGACCACCGGTTCCGTTGAATTGCAAAGGTTGCCCAATCACTACGGTTGTATCACGGCCGGCATAAGCTCTTACCCTTGGCAGCGTGGTGATCACGACGGTATCACGACCCGGCTTGGGGCAACCGGCATTGTCAAATGCGGCGAGCACATAAGTTGTGGTCCTTGGTGGTGAAGCGACAGGGTTTAAGATATTCGGATTATCCAGGTACAAAGCAGGCGACCAGGTAAAGGAAATACCATCATGTGATCCATTTAATTGTGCCGAGGCATTGTAACATATCGTTTGTTGTGGTCCGGCATCGGCTACCGGGTAAGGCACAGTGGTAACAACAACATCGTCTAGCGCAAAACAACTTCCGATGGTGGCTCTTACCTGGTAAGTTGTGCTGGCAATCACCGGAGTGGCTATGGGGTTTACAATATTAGGATTATCCAGTGTGGCGGCCTGTGTCCATTGAAATCTCAAGCCATCCGTAATGGCATTGAGTTGTACAGCATCTGTTAAACAAATGGTAGTATCGGCTCTGGCAATTAAGGTAACACCGTTGACCACTCTTACTTGAACTGAATCCTTACTAATACAGCCATTATCATTTAGGTTGACGATGTACCAGGTATTCGAAGTCGGGTTGACAGTCGGGGTAGCGGTGTTTGCATTTACAATATTTGTAAGTGGTGTCCAGTTAAAAATGCCGGTACCAGTGGCACTGAGGGTAAGAACATCGGGAACACAAATGAGCGTATCAGAAAAAGCAACTGAAAGCGGGGGTTTATCCAGGATTAAGATATTGACCGTAGCAGTATCCTTACAACCTTTACTATTCGTAACAATAAGGCGTACATCTACTGGCCCCGGCCCCGGGTAAGTCCATTGAGGATTTCGTATTTGTGAGGTGTCAGCCAGGGTAGTGCCATCACCAAAATTCCAGCTCCAGCTATTGACGAACCCGTAACGGGTATTGGTCGTATCACGAAACTGGTAAGGATTGGTAAAGCAACTGCCAGTGTATTCAAATCCCGGAAAGAAACCCGGATATACTTTTACACTCATAGTAGTACTATCAGCACATAATCCGCCGGGCAACGTAACTCTCAATTTTACGGTATATACACCTGTGTCAAGATAAGTATGAGTTGGATTTGATAATAAAGAAGTATCGTTAAGGCCACTTGCAGGTTCACCAAAAATCCATAAAAACTCTGTTCCGGGGGGATTACTTATCGCTAAGTTTGAAAAATTAATTGTGAAACCATCACAAGTAATAAACTCAGGATCTAATACTGCTTGTAAGGGAGAACAATCGTTTACCCTTATATGAAGTTCTTTTCTGGATGTCCCAACTAAAACTCCATTTCTGTATTCTTTTACACAAACACATACAACAAACTCACCAAGAAGGTCAGGCGAAATACCACTGATTATACCAGTTAAAGGATTGATGGTTACACCCGGACCCATAGGAGAAGTGCCGGAATAAGGCGATTGGTAAGGAACAGAAAAATAAGGTGGTGCTGCGGCTGTAACTGGAGATGGTACTGCTTGTGAGCCTCCCTCAAATCCGTTGCAAAACTCATAAGCCAGTGAATCGCCGTTACTATCGGATGCCTGAAAAGAGTATTGAAAAAAACTGTTTCTACAAACTACGGCTGTGTCATTTACAAGAAAAACAGGGCTGCTATTTGTTTCAAAGCCCGGACCCGCCGTAGTTCCGGGAATAGTAGTAGTAAATGTATTACCTACAGCGCCACTGCTTGAAATATTATTTATACCAGCAATGCGGCAGCAACGTTGGTAGGATATCGTATACCCATCTGGTGAAGAGGGTAGTTCAATAGAAGATAACTCATATACAACAATTGTATAATAGCATCCTGTTTCATTGCCTGTTATACAGGGCTCATCATAAACTTTGCTAAGATTGTATTGAGAAGTGATTGGCACACTGGCATCCTGAACAAATGCATTTGTCCGGGCATTGAATATGCTGAAATTTATGGGGTTAGATAATTGACCTGAACTGGGATTACAAATCATGTAAATGGTGAGGGTGATTTTATACCTCAGGTTTGTTCCTAAGCCCGGTCCTAAGTATTCATATGTAAAAAACCCCCCTTTAATATGTGCAGCCTGAGAGGGAGCTGATAAAAGCAGAAATGTAGTTATCGCAAGTAAAAAACGTTTCATTGATCGGATTGATCGAAAATTGAATTTTATATTTCCAGCAAAAATTTCTCCAAAATCAGGTTGCTCTTTCCCGCTTCTTCCAGCATACCCATATGCCCTGATTCATTAAGGATGTGAATGTACGATTTTTCAGGAAGATGGCATTGCTTCAGGCCGTCTTCCAATGGTATTGCCACATCGTATTTTCCCATGATAAAGAGCACAGACACAGTGGCTTTACGCAATATATCCGTTCTGTCCGGACGCCTTATCATTGCTTCGTAGTAAGAAACGAGTGCGGCAGGTAAAAAGTTGTCCGAAGTGGCTACCTGTTTATCGATTAATCCCGGCTTTTCATCTTTACTAATAGTAGAAAAGAGGTTGGGTGTAGCTGTTTTCAAAAACGCTGAGGCCCCCTTTTGCTGAATAAACTCAATGCCTTTACGCCGGGTGGCTATTTTCTCTTCGTTATCGGCAAAAGCGGAAGAATGAAACAGGCCGAAGGCAGACACATGGTTCCAGTACGACTCCACCAAAGCCAAGGTGATATAGCCTCCCATGCTGTGCCCGATGAAGACGGCCTCCCTAAATACCTCCGAAGGAGGGACTTTGGAGTCTGACGGTGACTGTTTTACTTTTTGTGAATGCGGATTTCGACATTCCACATCATAAATGCTTTTAATCACTTCAGCCATGCCTTCCATACTCATATCACCGATCATTTCAGACCTGCCACTGCCGGGTAGATCAGGAACGATCAGTTGAAACCGTTCTTTCAGGTATTCAACCTGGTTATTCCATACTTCACCATCTTCACCAAAGCCATGAATGAGGAAAACTGGTTTACCGGTGCCGGTAATGCGGTAGACTATTTTCTTCCCAGCTATTAAAATTTCTTTCATCATATTGCCACTATTTTTTTGCCACTGAGCCACAGAAACACTGAAACACAGATTTTTTTTTCACCGTTTCTGTGGTATTTAAAATACTACTCTCTTTATTTCAAGCTTCATCTTGCCGAAATTTAATTTCAGACCAACTTTGCATCTGAACATTTAAGATAATTAATCGTTTGTGCGTAATCTTCTTCTGCAATGCCAGCTGCTTTAGCTTTTATTTCCACGATCACTTTGTCAAAAACAACAAAATCTACATAAAATTTATGCGGAAGCACAGCTTTTTTGTATTGTATGATGTAATCCTTCTCACGGACATACAAAATATCCTGATTTCGATATTCATATTCGAAAGCATCTTTGTAAACAATCTCTAGAAAACCAGCCCCTAGAATTTTATGGATTTCAATCCCTGTTTGGATGATTTTCTCTGTTTCATCCTGCAAAGGATAGGTGTTGTTGTCATAAATTTTCTTTTCCATAATTACCTATTGAAGTGTTATAAAATCTGTTCATGAAATACAGCGGTAATTAAAGCTGTGTTTCAGTGTTTCTGTGGCATTCCCTTTTCTGCACCTTTCTTAAAAAATTTCTTCCTGACCTTCAACACAATATTCCAGCAAAGAAGAAAAATACTCAATGCCACCATTATTTTTGACAGGATATCTCCATAAAGTACAAAAAAAGTTTTCCGGTTACCAGGTATGATGGATAGTTTTATAGCAGCTACTGTGTTATAAGGTTGGGGGCTGATAACCGTACCGTAAGGATCAATAAAACAACTGATACCCGTGTTGGCACTGCGGGCTATCCAGGTCCTTGTTTCAATGGCCCGTAGTCTTGCATAGTTCATATGCTGTTTATGCCCCGGCGTTTTTTTCCACCAGCCATCATTGGTAATGATGCAGATGAGGTTGGCTCCCTTTCGAACATACTCCCGCATGAACTCACCATAGATACTTTCATAACAAATGGAAGGCGCAATTTTGAAGCCAGCTTTTGCTTCCAGTACGGTTCTTTCTTTTTGTTTGGCATAACCGGCGGTGGTACCACCAAATTTTTCAAACCATTTGTCAATGAATTTTAAGAACCAGGGCAATGTCTCTACTCCCGGTACCAGCATTGATTTATGATAAAAGGATCGTGCACCGGAACTGTCAATGACCATCGAACCGTTGTAGGACTCATAATGTACGCCACTGAATTCCTGCGAATACGTTGTTTTGGTATTAAAAGCCCTGAAACTTTCGATACCGGTGAACAACGAGGTGTTAGGATGGCGTTTCAGGAAACTCCATAACGGGTTCAGGAAATAATTTTCTTTCAAGCTGACCTCATCGATCCTGGAAGCAGTATATAAAGCTGTTTCAGGCCAGACGATCAGTGTGGTGTTATTATCTGCTACCTGTTCTGTGGTGCTGATCAGTTTTTGTAACTGGCTTTCAAAAGATCCGGTCATGTCAGATACTTTTTCGTAAGGATCTATATTGGGTTGAACAACGACAATATTAGAAGCCGGATTACTTTCTTGCTTTGCTGTGTTCTTTAACCAGGACAGGGCAAAGGGAATAAACAACAGGATTACACCAATCATTAAGCTCTTATAAGATTTGCCGGCAGAGCGATAGCCGGTATTATTTTTAAGATGCAGGAATAAAAATATATTGACCAGCAATATCCATAAAGTACCACCACTTGTTCCCGTGTATTCATACCATTGTATCCACTCAGGGTGTGTGGCAAATGCATTACCCAAAGTGAGCCAGGGCCAGCTTAGGCCCCAATCCTGCAGATGAATATATTCAAAACACATCCAGAAGGCGATGAGCGCAACATATCCCATTCTTTCACCCAGCCATTTTTTTGCGATTTTAAAACCGAGCCAGGGAAGGCACATGATCAAACTGTTGGCCAGGAAAGCACCTACGGCTCCGGGTGGCGATGCATTCCAGATCCACCAGGTGGTGGATACGTTCCAGACAAACATGATGATATAAGTAAGCCCAAAGAATTTTTTCCTGCTCTCAATAGTTGATTCTAACCAGAGCAGGGGTACCCAGGCGAAAAAAATAAGAAAACTAAAAGGTGATACCGGCCATGCTGCCCAGAGTAATAGTCCGCCGCCGATTGCTATATAGAAATTGATAAAACGATTCAAGTAAATGTATTTTTGTAAAAATACTGATTCGATTCTGACTTAAATAAAATTGCCGGACCATGTACAATGTAAGAATTCTTCCAGCAACTCCCTGATAGTTAGTTCAATGACTAGTTATTTTAAATCTTAACACATTGAAATGTATTTCACCTGCTGATTTGCCTATTTTTCAGGGACTAATTTCTCATTCATGACAGACGACCAAAAGAAGATACTGCAACTGGAACAGGAATTAGAGAAACTTTCTACGCAACTGAATGGTTACCGGGGGCAGCTCAGCCAACTGAAGGAAAATACAAAAACGCAGCTCCTGAATACCGCGGCAGAAGAGCCTGTTTTTCCGGCAAAGAACAAAGACTGGGAGTTTCCTTCACACCTGCCTCCCAATACAAATAATTCTCCACTTAACCTGGAAAATTTCATTGGGTTGAAATTATTGCACCTCAAGGGTATCGTGGTATTAGTTATCGGCATTTCCATTGGTGTGAAATATGCCGTGGATAAAGAATTGATTTCACCCGTAGCGAGAATTACATTGGCTTATACAGCAGGAGTCATCCTGTTTTTTTTGTCGGTTCGGTTAAAACGAAAATTTGAATTGTTCAGTGCCATCCTGTTCAGCGGGGCCATGGCATCGCTCTATTTCACTACCTACGCCGCGTTTGTTTATTACAATTTATTTCCTTCTGCTGTTGCCTTTGCCGCGATGGCAGGCATCACCGTTTTTACAACCTGGATGGCTATCCGTTATAATAAGCAGGAGATTGCCATACTTGGTATGATCGGGGCTTATGGTATTCCTTTTTTGATCAGTGCCAATACGGGGAGAGCTGATTTGTTTTTTTCTTACATCATTTTAATTAACAGCGGAATTGTTTTTCTCTCGTATAAAAAAGAATGGAAGGGGATGGTGAGGCTGGCCATGCTGGTCAGCTGGGTATTATTCCTGGGTTGGGCATTTGCACGTTATAACGGCACGCTGCAATTCCAGGCGGTATTGATCATGATTGTCTTCTACCTGTTATTTATGGTCGCTTCGGTAGCTTTTGCTGTCCGTAAGAAAAAATTATTAGATTCTACTGAGCTGCAGCTTTTCCTGATGAACACTATCCTGGGTTTCGCCGCAGCATTATTGGTTTTTACTGATTCAACCCTGGATGACAGGGTAGCCGTAGTAACCGGCGTGGGCAGTATTGTGTTTGCAATACAAGCAGTACTGATAAAGTTTTTATTGCCAAAAGAGCAACTTATTTTCAAGTACCTCGTTGCCTTCGCCATACTGAGTTTTGTTTTTTATGTGGGTATAAAATGGGATGGTGTGATGGTAACGATAATTTGGCTGTTATTGGCTATCGGGTTATTTATTGCCGGTGCTTTCAGTAAAATGAGCTGGCTCAGGTTGTTTTCACTTTTGCTGACCGGCGTTACGTTGGGTAAGCTGATCCTAATAGACAGGAACCGGTTTACAACGGAACAAAAGATCATCTCTTATATATCCATTGGTATATTACTGCTTTTGTTATCTTTCTTTTACCAGAAGTACAGGCAAAAATTAGTTCAGGATACAGCTGCTTAGGATGCCGCAGCAATTAAATTTTTCGACAGGGGTTGCAGTATAGAATTTTTTATGGAATAATTATGCTTTTCGCTCTCAATGAAAAGTATAAACCATGGAGCTCAACAAAATTTTATCAGCTTCGCTGATTGACGTCATCTTTGACGGCCGTAATAAAGACTACGGCGCTTATGATCTTCGAAAAACCTATTCAAACCGGACCAAGCTTGCTTTAGCCCTTACCATAGCTGTTGTGTCATTGGTATTAACCGGGACGACACTGGCCAATTCATCTAAAAAAGATGTGATAAGAAACCATGCCGATCCCGGTATTGTACTCACCGAAGTGGAAGAATTAAAACCACCGGAAGAATTACCTGAACCGGAAGCAAAACCCGAAGAACCACAGCAAACACAAAAATTTACAGAACCAATTATTGTTGATAAGGAAATCCTTACCGACCCACCTCCGTCCGTTGATGACCTGGATAGTGCCGTTATTGGTTTGGAAACGATAAAAGGAAAACCAGCTATTGGACTGGCCGATCCGCCCAAGGGGCCCGAGGGTGATACGAAAGAAATCATACAACCCCAGGAAGTAAAAGAATCGGATGATCCAAAATTAACCGTTGATGTACCGGCTAAATTCGATGGTAACTGGATAAAATTTCTGGAAAAGAATTTAAATGCAGAAGTGCCGGTTGATAATGGAGCTGCTCCCGGCAGGTATAGCGTAGTGGTACAATTTGTTGTAGATATGGAAGGAAATGTAAGTGATATCAAAGCGCTGACCAGTCATGGTTATGGTGTAGAACAGGAAGCGATAAGGGTATTAAAGAAAGCTCCGAGATGGCAACCTGCTATCGCCGGGGGATTTATGGTAAAGGCTTATCATAAACAAGTCATCGTGTTTGAGGTACTGGACAACTAGTAGGGAGTTGTGAGTCGGGAGTCAGGAGTTTTCCAGGGTCTTTCAAATATGAAAGACCCTGGAAATTTGTGGCACTGAATATTTTCTTTATGAACGATTGCAGAAAGAAATGAATGATTGACCCAAGTCTCCCTTTAGGGGACAGGGGCAAACAGGCTTTTACCTCCTGCTATAATTCGGCGCCTCCTTGGTGATTTCAATATCATGTGCATGGCTTTCCCGCATACCCGCATTGGTAATTTTTACAAACACAGCTTTCTGTAAATCACTGATAGAGGCTGCACCGCAGTATCCCATACCAGCCCTTAACCCACCAGTGTATTGATATACCACTTCTTTCAATAAACCTTTATACGCAACACGACCTTCAATACCTTCGGGTACAAATTTCTTTACATCATCTTCCACATCCTGGAAATAACGGTCACTGCTGCCCGTGGCCATGGCGCCGAGTGAACCCATGCCCCGGTATTCTTTGAATTTTCTTCCTTCGTAGATGATTGTTTCACCAGGACTTTCTTCAGTGCCTGCAAAAATGCTTCCCATCATCACACAGTTGGCGCCGGCGGCCAATGCTTTCACCATATCACCTGTATAGCGGATACCACCATCAGCAATCACAGGGATATTTTTTCCTTTTAATGCGTAAGCGGCTTCCATGATAGCGGTCAATTGGGGTACCCCCGCACCGGCCACAATTCTTGTAGTGCAAATAGAGCCCGGACCGATACCCACTTTGATCGCATCCGCACCTGCATCCGCCAATGCTTTGGCACCCGCAGCTGTTCCTACATTACCGGCAATAACATTAATATTCTTAAAATTCTTTTTGACATCTTTCAATGCAGCAATCACACCGCGGCTATGACCATGTGCACTATCAAGGGCGATCACATCAGCACCTACGGTTTGTAAAGCAGCGACACGGTCCAGGAGATCTTTCGTAATACCTACCCCGGCACCTACCAGCAGCCGACCAAATTGGTCCTTCACCGCGTTGGGATGACTTTTCAATTTTAAAATATCGCTATAGGTAAACAGACCAGTCAGCTTTCCTTGTTTATTGATGATCGGCAGCTTTTCCACTTTTGTTTTCTTAAAAAGCTGTTCTGCTTTTTTTAAGTCCGTTCCTTCTGGAGCGGTGTAGAGATTTTCTTTTGTCATCACTTCACTCACTTTCTTCTTAGGGTTGTCTTCAAAGCGGAGATCCCTGTTGGTGAGGATGCCAACTAATTTTCCACTTTTATCAATAATGGGAATACCGCCGATCTTATTTTCCCGCATCAGTTTTAAAGCATCACCGATCGTAGCATCGGCCAGCAGGGTAACCGGGTCAATGATCAAACCGCTTTCACTTCTTTTTACTTTACGGACCTGTTCGGCCTGCTTTTCAATCGTCATGTTTTTGTGAAGAATACCGAGGCCGCCTTCCCGGGCAAGGGCTGTAGCGAGGGCGGCTTCTGTTACCGTGTCCATTGCTGCAGACAGCAGGGGAACGTTGAGAGTGATGTCTTTTGTCAGCAGACTTTTGATCTCCACATCACGTGGCAGTACCTGGCTATAGCCGGGCATCAGGAGAACATCATCGAAGGTCAGTCCTTCGCCGAAAAATTTTCCCGCTTCATTTAAATTACGGGGAACAGGGTTAGCTACATGTTGGGAGGATGCTGAGCCGGAGGAGCCGGTTCGCCGGGAATTTCTTGTTGCCATGTGCAAAGATATACTTCGGAAGGAAACGGGAAAAATGATTTTTTTTAGTGCAAAGAACAGGAGAAAGAAGTTAACGCAGGGCTAACTAAGCGCTGTGAAAACTCTTGCTACTCACTTCACTGCGTTGAAATTCAGTTCAGACTGTATAGCTTTCCGGGTTTGGAAATAATAACCCCTTGTAATTCCAAACTTAATATAGCACCAGCGACAGCACTGCTGCTTAACCCGCTTTTCCCATTGAGCTCATCAATATTTACCGTTTCTTTTTCACGTAAAATGGCAACTACAATTTTTTCTTCGGGGGTTAACTCAATGAATAATTCTCTTTGACTCTTTTTCTCTTTTCTGCTCTTCACCTTGTCTTCCCACTGCATTATTTGTATTAATTCTGACGCATCCGTTAGCAATATGGCCTTGTTATTTTTGATCAGGTAATTGCAACCCGCACTTTTAGCATCCGTTACTTTACCAGGTATGGCAAATACATCTTTATTATAGCTATTGGACAGTTCCGCCGTAATCATACTGCCACCCTTAAGTCCTGTTTCAACGACAATAGTGGCGTCACACATTCCCGCTACTACCCGGTTACGGGTTGGAAAATTATGTTTATCGGGCTTTGATCCGCTTCTGAATTCGGTGAGCAGACCGCCCTGGTGTTTTAGCATGTCTTTGGCCAATCCAGCATGTTCGGCAGGATAGAGCTGGTCTAAACCATGCGCCAGCACACCTACAGTAGGTAATCCATTTTTTATTGCTGCTTTGTGGGCAATAGCATCCACGCCAAAGGCAAGCCCGCTTACTATTGTTACCTGCTGTTCGGTCAACTCCTTTACTAATTTTTCTGTTACCTGTTTGGCATATTCGGTATGACTTCTTGTTCCGATGACAGCCACCATTTTAGTAGCATTGAGATCTGCTTCACCTTTATAAAACAAAAGGGTAGGAGAGTCGTAGCAATTCAGTAAGCGCCTGGGGTAAGCCGTGTCAGTAATAAAGAGTGGTTGAATCTTATACTTTTGGATGAACTTTATTTCTTCTTCTGCTTGCGCAAAATTTTTAAAGGCAGCAATAGAAGCCGCTCTTATGGGTCCAATACCCTCAATTTTTTCCAGGAAATTTTTTTTGGCATGGAATAGCTCTTCTGCATTACAATGCTGCAGCAAAATTTTTGCCTGTACCGGTCCGATATTGGGGATGAGAGTTAGTGAAAGTTGGTATAGCAGTTCTGAATTCATAGTGACAAGGTGTAGCATTCAAATATAAGAAACTGTAAATTATTGGCTCACCACTTTCATTTCGGTCCTCCTGTTCAATGTTCTTCCTTCTTCTGTTTTATTATCAGCCATCGGTTTGGTTTCGCCATAGCCTTTGGCCGTGAGGCGTTGTACCGCCACTGATTTACTGACCAGGTAATTTACAACGGCTTTGGCCCGGTTATTACTCAGCAACAGGTTGTCTGCTGGTTTGCCTACATTGTCTGTATAGCCGCTGATCTCTATTTTCAGGGTCGGGTTTTCAGTCAGCAATTGAACCAGTTTTTCCAGCTCTACCTGTGATGCTGGTTTCAATTCAAACTTACCGACATCAAAAAACATATTATTTAATACTATAGTGGCATTGGCTTCTATTGGCAATAATGAAATGTTTTTTTGATAAACAGAATCAGGCGAGCGGTCTGCCATTAAAAAATGATCCGAATAAAATAAATAACCTTTGCGGTTAATAGTAAATGAATAGTCTTTTCCAACCGGAAGGGTGATAAAATAATTCCCCAATTCATCGGTCTGCACGTTGGTGATGATTTTTTTGGTAGCGAGATCGGTCAGTTCAACAGCCGCAGCAATTCCCTTTGTTGTTTTTTTATCCGTAACCTGTCCCTTTACCCATAGTGTTTTGTTGGGACGGATGTCGGACCGTAATTCAAAATTGTAAATATCATGCCCGCCTTTAGAATCATTCCGATCGCTGGCATAGTAAGCAGTTTTTCCATCTGCGGCAATGAATAAAGTGCCTTCATCGTTGATCGTATTGATCGGGTAGCCTAAGTTTTTTGCTTTTTCCCATGCCCCGTCATATCCTTTTCTTGTTACAAAAAGATCATTGCCTCCATAGCCTTGTAATCCGTTGGAAACAAAATACAATGTTTGATTATCGACATGTATAAATGGACACTGATCATCACCTGGCGTATTGATATTGGCCCCCAGGTTTTCTGGCTCACTCCAGCGGCCGTTGGGTTGCAGGTGACAAACATAAATATCCATCCCGCCAAAACCACCAAAGCGCCGGCTGGCGAAAAACAGGTCCCTTTTGTCTGGTGATATGCAAGGCTGTGAATCCCATTGGTCAGAGTTGACCCGTCCACCGAGGTTTACCGCTTCGCTCCAGCCCTGTGGTGTTAACTGTGACATATATAAATCATAATTACCATAGCTGTCTGTGCGGTTATTGGCCGTAAACACCAGCCATTGTCCGTCGTAAGAAATATTTTGGGCAGCCTCACTCATGGGCGTATTGATATTTCCTTCAATAGGTTTGGCGGGTTCCCACTGCCCGGCAGCTGCTTTACTTGTATAAAAATCTTCATTCACATCTTTTATTCTCCGGGTAAAAACCAATTCCGAGCCATCAATGGTTAAAGAAGGGAAATATTCTGATTCGGCTGTGTTGATATTACCTCCTACGTTGTGCGGAGCAAATACATAATTTTTTTCCGGGTTATTTTTTTCATAGGCAACAGCAAATTCGTAAGAGCGTTTCTTTTTTTGGGCTGACTCAAGACTGGTGAGATTCTTAGGTGGTTTTTTGTTCAGCAGCTCATTTACCGCATCTAAGGCTTTTTGAAATTCACCCAGGCCAGCGAGCTGAATAGAATAGGCCAGTTTATAATCAAGGGTAAAATTTGAATCCAATGCAATCGCTTTTTCATAATTACCAACACTGCTTTTGTAACTTTTTAAATTCCCATAAATGGCAGCGAGGGTAAGATAGGCATCTACATAGTTTTTATCTGTTTCAATGGCCTGTTGTAAAAGACCGGCGGCACTACTTATATTTCCATCATCCAGCCTTTGCTGGGCTTGTTCATATAACTGCACTGCTTTCTTATTGATCGTTGCCGGGTCGTATTGGGCAAAGCAGGAATAAAACAAAAGGAAAGTCGCCAAAAAGGCCAATAGTTTTATCATTGATAGTGATTACATTTTTCTGCCCAGTACAAAGAGAAATTTGTACAGTTCAATAACGAAGCTAAAACAAATTTATTCCGGGTTAAAGAGGAAAATGTTAAAGAGATGGTTGGCAGGAGTAGCGGGTTAATTTTCCCTTTTATGGCACATTGATGTATTTATGGATCTGCAGGGAAAGTTCCCATTGCGGATTCGCTTTGATATAGTCAATAATGAGGGGCGTTACGCTGGCTGCTTTGTCCCATTCCGGTTGCAGGTATAGCTTACAGGAAGGAGCTGCCAGGGCCGCATATTTTTCAGCCCAACTGAAATCTGACTGGTTAAAAATCACCACTTTTAATTCGTTGGCCAGGGGTACAATTTCCGGCAGCGGAGCTTTGAATTTTTTTGGCGATAAACAGATCCAGTCCCAGCTACCGCTCAGTGGATGGGCGCCGGATGTTTCAATATTAGTTTCCAACCCTTTTGCATGCAGTGCAGTAGTAAGTGCAGCTAAATTATGCATCAATGGCTCACCCCCGGTTATGACAACTAGTTTTGCCGGGGTCTTCTCAATATTCAATAGCAAATCATCAATAGTAAATAGCGGATGCTTTTCTGCATCCCAGCTATCTTTTACATCACACCACACGCAGCCTACATCGCAACCACCGAGGCGGATAAAATAAGCTGCCCGTCCCTGGTGATAACCTTCTCCCTGAAGCGTATAAAAATGCTCCATAACAGGAAGTGAAATAGTTGTATACTGTAAAGTTTCTTTCATGACGGGAATAGTGGACCTCCTGATCCGATCACTATCGGGTTTGCCGGAGTAATGAGTTGGGTTTTAATTCTTTTGCATACAGGACCGGAAAGTATTCTTCATCAGTGCCGCGATCGTCATGGGTCCAACACCGCCAGGCACCGGTGTGATCCAGGAACATTTCGGGGCCACTGCTTCAAATGCTACATCTCCTTTTAATTTATAACCACTTTTCTTGCTGGTATCTTCTGTACGGGTTATTCCCACATCAATGATAACGGCTCCTTCTTTTACCATATCGGCAGTAACAAATTCCGGTTTACCCAATGCAGCCACAATGATATCGCCCTGCAAACAAAATTCTTTTATGTTGGGAGTTTTCGAATGGCAAATCGTAACCGTGCAATTACCGGGATTGCTGTTGCTGCTCAGTAATATACTTATCGGGCGGCCCACAATATTACTGCGGCCAATTACAACGGCATGCTTTCCTTTAGTTTCCACTTTAAAATGTTCCAGCAAGAGCATGATGCCATGTGGCGTGGCGGGAACGAACGTAGGAAGCCCCTGCAGCATTTTCCCGACATTTTCGGAGTGAAACCCATCTACATCTTTGTCGGCGTCTATAGCATTGATCACTTTTTCATCGGAGATATGTTTGGGCAGGGGCAGCTGTACAAGGATGCCGTCGATATCAGGATTGTTATTGCAATCATAGATAGTTTCCAGCAATTTCATCTCAGAAATGTCCGCTTCAAACCGGACCAGAGTAGATTTAAAACCCACTTCCTCACAGGCTTTTACTTTGGCGGCTACATAGGTTTCGCTGGCACCATTGGTACCAACCAGTATGGCAGCGAGGTGTGGAATTTTTTTACCCTCCGCTGCGCGAAAAGCAACTTCTATTTTCAATTCATCTTTGATCGCCTGGGCTGCTTTTTTACCATCTAATAATTGCATGCCGCAAATGTACTACTTGTCTGACGGTCTCCGTCTGTCAAGTAGTGTTATTTCATGGTGATTTCACCATCTTTTATTTTGCCACACAAGGCCATCCTAGTAACTTTCAAGTAGATTATTTGCGATAAATTACCCTTGTTCATTTCCTGTAAAAACTGACTGCTTGAAACAAAAATTTATTTTAGCCACTGTGCTGCTACTGCTGGTAACCTGTTTACAGGCACAGACGCTCCGAAGACCCATTGCCGCCAGTTATACGGGCTTGGGGGCCTACAGTATTCAACATGCAGATGTATTTTCATTTACGGCCAACCAGGCATCCCTTGCACAACTAAAAAATACGGCTGCAGCTGTATATGCTGAACGACGTTTTTTACTGACAGAGCTTACAAATTATACGGCTGTAGCAGGGATCGCAACCTCCTCGGGTAATTTTGGTATCAAAGCCAATTACTCCGGTTTTACCGATTATAATGAAACACAACTGGGTCTTGCTTACGGAAGAAAACTAGGCACTAAACTGGATATTGGTGCCCAGTTCAATTATAATTCCATCCGTATCTCAAATGGATATGGCAGTGCCTCGGCCATCAGTTTTGAATTGGGAACCGTGTTGCACCTCTCTGATAAATTGCATACAGGTTTGCATATCAATAACCCCGTTGGTGGAAAATTTGGTAAAGATCAGCAGGAAAAATTATCCTCCGTGTATGGATTTGGCATTGGCTACGAAGCGTCAGAAAAATTCTTCATTAGCACAGAAATTGAAAAGGAAGAAGATCAGCCCGTCAATGTCAATGCAGGATTTCAATACAAATTCATTCCGCAATTATTGGTAAGGGCGGGCATGGCATCTGCCACTTCCACTGCCTGGTTAGGACTGGGCCTAACGGTTAAATCATTTCGGCTTGACCTGACCACCAGTTATCACCCGCAACTCGGTATTACTCCAGGTATATTAATGATGTTCAATTTTAAAGCCCCTACCCCCTAAAGGGAATAAGGGGGCGTAATATTTTATATAAAAGTTATTTCAAATTATATGTAAAATTGAAAAAGTCAGGACTTATAATCTTTGTTCTTAGCTTATTACTTTCTTCTCACCCCTTTAAGGGCTGGGGGCAGGAAATTCCTGTGAGTACAGAGCAACAATTAGAAAACCTTACCGACGCTGACCAGGCAGAAACGGAAGATGATACGTATTTGCAGGAGCTGGAAAATTTCAGGAGAAACCCGCTTAATGTTAATACAGCAGAAGCCGATGAATTAAAACAATTACGCATAGTCACCGATTTACAAATCGCCAATTTGATTTCTTACCGCAACCTGTTTGGCAAGTTATTATCGATATATGAATTGCAGGCAGTACCTGCATGGGATGTCAATACGATCCGCAAGCTCCTGCCTTTTATTTCTGCCACCACGCCACTCTCCCTGTCAGCAGAAGCGGGTAAACGATTCAGTGATGGAGAGCATAGTCTCCTGCTCCGTATATCCCAGGTATTGGAAAAAGCAGACGGCTTTAATAAATCTACGTCCGGAACAAAATACCTGGGTAGCCCGCAACGGATCTTTTTTCGGTACCGCTACACCTATAAAAATTTATTACAGTTTGGACTGGTAGGTGATAAAGATGCCGGGGAACAGTTTTTAAAAGGCGCTCAGAATAAAGGATTTGATTTTTATTCTTTTCACCTCTTTGCGAGAAAAATCGGTAGTATACAAGCACTTGCCATAGGAGATTTTTCGGTGAACATGGGGCAGGGCTTGATACAATGGCAGGGCCTTGCTTTCAAAAAAAGTGTGGATGTAATGGGAGTTAAACGGCAATCGGCGGTGCTACGTCCATATAATTCGGCAGGTGAATTTTATTTTCATCGTGGCGCAGGTATTACCATAAGAAAAGGGAAAATCGAATCGACGGTCTTTGCTTCATTCAGGAAACTGGGGGGAAATTTTGTGGCCGATACAGTCAACAATGAGGATTTTATTTCTTCTTTTCTTACTTCCGGTTATCACCGTACCAATAGTGAAAACCAGGATCGTAATAATCTTTCCCAAACAACACTGGGTGGTAATATCATCTACCGGGGTAATCGCTGGCAGGTGGGTATTAATGGTGTTTATTATCATTTTTCCCTGCCGATCGTAAAAAGAAGTGAACCCTATAATTTATATGCCATCAGCGGACAGCAGTGGTATAATTTCAGTGTTGATTATAGCTATACCTACAAGAACCTGCATTTCTTTGGTGAAGCGGCGGCGGACAAAAGATTAAATAAAGCATTTATCAACGGCTTGTTACTAAGTGTAGATCCGCGGGTAGATATTTCAATAGTTCAACGAACTATTCATAAAGGATACCAATCTATTAATGGCAATGCTTTTACGGAGAATACCTATCCAACCAATGAAACAGGTTTTTATGCCGGTGTCAGTATTCGTCCCGCCATTGGCTGGCGAATAGATGTGTATGGAGATATTTATAAATTTCCCTGGCTCAAATACCAGGTGGATGCACCGAGTAGCGGAAAAGATTATTTAGCCCAGCTTACCTTTACCCCAAGCCGGCAGGTGGAAATATATACCCGGTTCAGGAATGAGACCAAACAGACTAATCAGTCTGATAATATAACTGTCGCCAATTTTCTTGCTACCATACCCAAACAAAGCTGGCGGACACAGGTGATGTATAAGATCAACCCGGCCATCGCCCTGCGAAACAGGGTGGAGTTGTTATGGTATGGTAATAATGGAAATAAGGAGAACGGCTTTCTCACTTTCTTCGATTTTATCTATAAGCCCCTCCTGAAACCCGTTTCCGGGGTGATACGGCTTCAGTATTTCGAAACTGACAGCTATAATTCCCGGATATACGCCTACGAAAATGATGTATTATATAGTTTCTCCATTCCTGCCTTCTCTGACCAGGGCTTCAGGTATTATCTTACCCTGAACTATGATCTGACCAGAAAAATCGCTGTTTGGCTTCGTTGGGCACAAACCATTTATCAAAACAGAAATACAATCGGATCAGGGCTGGATGAAATTACCGGAAACAGGCGGAGTGAGGCCAAAATACAGGTGCGCTGGATTTTTTAGGACGCAGAGAAGGTAATTATTGAAGGCCTGATAAATATAAATAAAATATATTAACGGGTTGACAGGCAACTAGTTTTGTATATTTTTTAATTTTTTTTGGCCACTTTAAGTATTTGTTAAAAAAAAAATTACCTTGCGGCAGCATTTTTAGACACATCTGTGTCTTTAATATCATCCTTACCCATGGGGGCTTGACGGTTTCCCTTGATTATCAATGCTTTTAAAATTTAAAATTAACGTTAACATGAGAAAAATCGCTACACTGTTTACGATGCTTATGCTTTTTTCTGCATTAGCATTTGGTCAGAACCGGACGATATCTGGTACTGTTACCAATGAAAAAGGCGACCCTGTGCCTGGTGCATCTATAACTATTAAAGGTACCCGTACTGGTGTATCTGCCGATAACACCGGCGAGTTCCGCATTTTAGCCAAAACGGGCGACATTCTTGTAGCATCGAGCTCAGGAATGGAAACTGCCGAATCAACAGTAGGGACAGGAAGTTCAATTAACTTCTCTATTAAGACACTGGTGATCGCAGGAACTGAGGTGGTGGTAACCGCTCTCGGTATTAATCGTCAGAAAAAAGAGCTGGGTTATGCAACTGCTAAAATCAACAGTGAGGAATTAACCAAAGCCAAAGCAGTTAACATCGCCAATGGTCTTCAGGGTAAAGTTTCTGGTCTTAATATTACTTCTGTTAATAACGGTGTATTTGAAGATGTAAAAATCAACCTTCGTGGTATCAGGTCATTGCTGGGTAATAACAACCCAATGTTGTTGTTGGATGGTGTGCCTGTAGCCCTTAGTAACCTGTCTTCTTTGAACCCTAACGATATCGCTGATGTGAACATTCTGAAAGGAACATCTGCAGCAGCTATCTACGGTCCGGATGCCGTGAACGGTGTGATCGTAGTTACAACTAAAAAAGGTACAAGAACAGGTGCTCCTGTTGTGAATGTTGGACATAGCACACAGGTTTCCCGTATCTCTTTCTTCCCTGAATTCCAGTTTGAATTCGGAAGCGGTGGATATGGTGATTATATCCCTTACGAAAACTGGTCATGGGGACCTGCTTTCGATGGCAACCCTGTAGAGATCGGTCGTCACCTGCCAAACGGTTCCGTACAGACTGTACCATATACTCCTTTACGCAACGAAAAAAGAAAATTCTTCAATTCGGGTGTTACGATCCAGAATGATGTATCACTGTCTGCAAAAGATTTCTTTATCAGTGTACAGGATGCGATCATTACAGGTATCGTTCCTGATGATAAGAACAGAAGAACGGGTATCCGTATGAATACCGGTAAAGAGTATGGTAAATTCAGGGTACAGTTCAATACCAACTATATCCAAACCAATTACAATGTGTTTGATGATGATGGTATGGGTGCCTGGAATGCTGCCAATAATGTGGGTTTGAACGGTGGCCTGATGAACCTGATCTTCAATACCCCCGCACATATTCCATTGAGAAGCTATAAAAACTTCTTAACGGATCCTTTTGCTACTTATACCGGTTTCTTCAATGACTATGGTTTGAATCCTTATTTCGCTCTTGATAACTGGAGACAATTTGGTAGAAATGATGATCTCCTTACGAACGTGGAATTAGGATTGAAAGCTACTAGCTGGTTAAATCTTACTTACCGTGCTGCTGCTACTGTTAACTCATCTATCGCCAGTACTACTTCTAAAGGCGAAGATGAATTTGCTGAAAGAAGTTTCAAACAAATCCCTGGGGCTGTTTCTGAAACGTCTGATCGCAGCAGCAGAGTATCTTCCGAGTTCTTTGCTAATGCGACTAAAACAGTCGGTGATTTTAAATTCACTGCTTTGTTAGGTCAGTATTTCCGCCAGACTGATAGAAGAAATACCAATGTAAATGCTCCTAACCTGATCATACCTAATTTGTTTAACGTGGGTAGCGCTGCTGCAGTTGGTGGTAGCTCTAATAGGTTTAAAACAAGATTAATATCTCTGTACGGAAGTGTCGGTATCGGATTCAGAGGCTGGGCCAATATCGAATTCACCGGAAGACGTGATAAATCATCACTCCTGGCTCCTGAAAACAGGAACTTCTTTTACCCTGGGGTAAGTGGAGCTATCGTCTTGAGTGAAGCGATCCCTACTCTCAAAGAAAGCAAAGTGATCTCTTTCCTGAAACTGAGAGGTTCTTATAACAAAACAGGTAATATTAATTCAATAGGTGCTTACGGTTTGGCTGCTACATTTAGCCAGGCAAGCGGTTTCCCTTTCAGCGGCTTACCTGGTTATACAGGGAACAACTCTTCTCCTGATCCATTGCTGAAACCCGAGTTTGTAAAAGCTGCTGAAGTTGGATTTGAACTCGGTATGCTGAAGAACAGAATTAACCTGGAAGCTACTTTCTTTACACAGGACAACACAGACCAGATCATACCGATCAGGGTTTCTGATGCTACCGGTTACACTACCGCTACTGTGAACGCAGCTTCTTTTACTAACAGGGGTGTTGAAATTGACTTACGTCTTACTCCATTGGTAAAATTGGGTAAGGCCAATATCGATTTCAAGGCAAACGCCACATATAATACAAGTGAGATCAGTTCAGTATTTGCCGGACTTGATGAAGTTTTTGCCGGTGGTTTCGACAACTTTGCTGCTAACTATGTAGTAAAAGGACAGCCTGCTTTTATATTTAAAGCTACTGACTGGAAAAGAGACGACCTGGGTCGTGTTATTGTAGACAGAACTACAGGTTATCCTGATGTAGACCCAAGTCCCAAGAACTTTGGTCGTACCATGCCTACCTGGATTGTTGGTTTAAACCCTTCATTCAGTTGGAAAGGTTTGGTTGTATCTGTACTCGGTGAATACAAGGGCGGACATTTCGCTTATCATGGTATTGGCGAAGCAATGGCATGGACTGGTATTTCAAAACAAACCGCTGTTAATCACCGCGAACGTTTTGTATTCCCTAATTCAGTATATGAAGATCCAAACAATGCTGGTAAATACCTTGAGAATACTAACATACAAATCGCTAACGTAAATGACTATTTCACTGGTCCTTTCCGTGATGTGGCTACTAACTTCCTGACTAGCGCAGCTGCCTGGAGAATCAGGGAAGTATCGATTGGTTATGAAGTACCAGCTCGCCTTTTTGGCAAAAGTTTTATTAAAGGAGTATCTGTTGCATTGACAGGTCGTAACCTGTTCCTGTTCCTGCCAGAATCCAATGAGTTTTCTGACCCTGATTTCAACTTTACTACAGGTAATGCCAGTGGTGTTAGTACATCACAGATCAACCCTCCAGTACGTACATTTGGAGCCAGTATTAACTTAAGATTCTAAAATTGTTTAATTTTAATACACTAAAAGATTTTTATATGAAAAAAATAACAGCTGCCTTATTTGTTTGCCTGCTGATAGGTTCTGCAGGATGCAAAAAAGGATTTCTGGATATTAATGAAAACCCTAACAGTCCGACAGATGCATCGATTACGCCAGACCTGATCCTGCCCCGTGCACAGGTGGCAATTGCATCCCGAATGGCTACTTCCTACCGTTATGCAGGAAGTTGGATTGGTTACTGGACCCGTTCCGGTACATACGGACCTAATACGGAAGAAGAGTCCTACCGCATCACCACCACTTTTGAAGCCGATGAGTGGGCTGGATGGTATGATATACTGACTGATCTGAACACCATGGAGAAAAAAGCCAAAGCAGCGGGTCAGGGTATATATGAAGGCATTGCCAAAACCCTGAAGACTGTTGGGTTTATGTACCTGGTTGATCAGTACAATAATGTTCCTTATTCAAAAGCATTTGATCTCACAAATAATATCCTTCCTGCATATGATAAAGGACAGGATATCTATAACAACCTGCTGGTTGAGTTGGATAAAGCACTCGCTTTGTTTGCTGCTTCTTCAGTAGTGGCTAATCCGAAGATTGCAATTGCTGATATCATGTTCAAGGGTGATGCAACTAGTTGGAGAAGATTTGCCAACACCCAACGCTTGAAATTACTGATCCGTCAATCGCAGGTGTCTGGTTTCAATCCGGCTCCGCAAATTGCCAAGATCATAGCTGATGGTAGTGGTTATATCGGTGCAGGCCAAACAGCTTATGTACAACCTGGTTATTCTGCTTCTACTTCTCCAACCGGAGCGCACCAGCAAAATCCCTTCTGGAATGCCTACGAAAAATTAGTATCAGGATCAGGTGCTGATGATTTTAACAGAGCTAACAATTTTGTACTGACGCTTATGCGTGTTAATAATGATTTCAGGTTCCAATATTTCTTTGACCCTGTAGCAACCAGCTGCCCAAGCTGTAGTACACCTGTATTGGCTGGAACCTGGTATGGCTACAACTATGGTGAGGTTATCGATAATAATGCACCAAAAGCTGGTAATTCTTCTGCTGTTGGCGGACCTGGTTTAGCTAAAACAGCCACTCAGCCGCAATGGGTATTTACTTCTATGGAAAGTATGTTCCTGCAGGCAGAAGCTATGCAGCGTGGCTGGATTACTGGTAATGCACAGACCATGTACCTGAATGCGATCACCGAATCATATACCTTTTTGGGTGTACCTAATGCAGCAGCAGCTGCCAGCCTTTATTATTCTCAGAATATTCCGGTAGTAGACTGGTCACTGGCTACTACTTCAGATGCTAAGGTTAAGCTGATCGTGTTGCAGAAATATATCGCTCTGACTGGTATCAATCTTTTTGAAGCTTACGTGGATTACAGGAGACTGGGTGTACCCGCTACACTTCCGCTTTCTTTGTCACCAAGCCGTGCAGGATTTGTTATTCCTTTGCGGTTATCGTATCCGCAGAACGAGTTTAACTATAACCTTCCGAATGTACAGGCAGAAGGAACTATCAACACGCAGACATCGAGCATTTTCTGGGATAGATAATAAGTAACAATAATTTTTTCTATAATATCAATTTGTAGATTCACATCATAAACTAAGCAACATGAAGAAATATTCTTTATTATCCCTTTTAGGCATTTTTTCGATGCTATTCCTTTCATCCTGTTTGAAAGATAAAAATGTGGATAACAGGGTATATGGAGTAGATGGGTCTGATGACTCACGTATAGTGGAAATTGCGGGCGACAAAACGTATAAGTCTTTTGCCTTTGATTTTCAGAACCTGGCTATTAGCCCGACGATTTTTGAACTCCGGCTGGCTTCTAATGAGCTGCCTACCTCTGACGTTACGGTTACCCTGTCTCTTGCAAAGAGCCAGGCCATGATAACTGCCTATAATACGGCAAATGGTACCAGTTTTGTTCCGTTGCCACCTGCTATCGGTACTGTACCGCTTACGTATGTAATACCAGCGGGGCAGCGTTCCGTGGCAGTGAAGATCAATACTAATTCTATCAATTTCGATCCTTCTACTATTTATGCATTAGGTTTTGAAATTGCCAGTGTTAGTGACCCTTCTTTTAAAATTAGCGGCAATTTCAAATCTATTCTTGTTTCTTTTAGCGCTAAGAACAGGTTTGATGGTAACTATCAGATGATCTTCAAAACATCAGGATGGGCTGCCTATGGTATATCCGATAATTTGACCGGAACATGGCCTTCTAATGCTGACGGAACCAGTATCTTCATGATCACCTCTAGTGGTACTTCAGTTGATCTGTTTGACGACTGGGGTTTTGGTACTTATATTCAGCCTGCCTTTACTGCAGGCAATGCAGGTGCTACAGGTTTTGGTGCTACCAGCCCGAGGTTTATATTTGACCTGGCTACTAATAAGCTGGTAAATGTGATCAACACCACACCTCCGGATGCCAGGAACCGTGCTTTTGCACTAAACCCTGCGTTTACGGATAGCCGTTTTGACCCTGCTACCAGAACCATTTACGCACGTTACATAATGACGCAAATCGGCAGACCGATTCAGACGATTGATGCAGAGTTTCGTTATGTAAGTGCAAGACCATAATAAAATACTTATTCTCTATATAAAGAAGCCGTCCCAAAGGGACGGTTTTTTTATGTTTGCTGAAAACAGCACCTTTGCATATCAAAACACAATTTATTTTATGCAGGAACAAGAACCAAACCAGCTCAATATAGAAATTTCTGAAGAAGTTGCTGAAGGCACGTATGCCAACCTGGCCATCATTACCCACTCCCATGCAGAGTTTGTGATTGATTTTGTCAATGTAATGCCGGGTACCCCCAAGAGTAAGGTCAAATCACGGATCATCCTTACACCGCAGCATGCCAAGCGATTTATGAAAGCGATGACCGAAAATATTCAGAAATATGAGTCCATCAACGGGCCGATCAAGGACCTTGAAGAGATACAGTTGCCAATGAATTTTGGGGGGCCGACGGCGCAAGCGTGATTAGTCGGGAGTCTTGAGTCGGGAGTCTCGAGTCGGGAGTATAAAATATTAATTTATAAATAGATTCTCCTTAATCCCTTATGTGGAAATCGTAAATTAACATTCAGTGCTCTCTTCTCAGCATTAGTTGAACTTATCCGGGTTGCTAATCATATACCAGAGCAACTTTCCAACCTCATCATTTTTTGTTGTCAGATTAATATATTCCTCGATGGTTATATATTTGCAATCACGTGAAAAATCAAGCCAAACCTGTGTTTCGGCATTTTCAGTTTCACAATCATTCAGCTTGCTGTTAAAATAGTTTTTGTATCGCCTTCTCCTGTATGCTTCAACCAAATTGGTGCAAACAGACCTGGAGGATCTCCTGACCTGGTCCGTTTAAGAATATTTTTCTTCTACAGGAAATTTTTTGGAGAGGTGGAATATTTCCATGGCTAATTCATAGCCTTTTTTAAATGCCAGCAAATCTTTGTAATGTCCCATAAAAATGAATTTATAAATTGAATTAATATTCCGTCTCCCGTCTCCCGTCTTCCGTCTCCTGACTCCCGTCTCCTGACTCCCGACTCCCGACTCCCGACTCCCGACTATAACAATCCTTCATCCGCAAAACTATAATACCCGTCTTCACTCACGATCAGGTGGTCGATAACGGCGATGTCGAGATAACGGGCCGCTTCTTTTATTTTGCTGGTGAGTTGTTCATCTGCCCGGCTTGGCTTCAGGCTACCGGAGGGGTGGTTATGGCAAAGGATGATATTGACCGCATCCTGTTCCAGGGCTTTGCGGAGAATAATACGCGGGTCGGCCACGGTACCAGTGATACCGCCTTCACTTACGATCTCAAAATGATTGATTTTATTGGCGCGGTTCAGGAAGAGAACGGCAAATACTTCATGCCGGTAATCTTTTAATCTGATCTTCAGGTAATGAGCAATATCGCTGCTGCTGCTGACCACCAGTTTTTCCAGCGGAATGGCGGCCTGCCGGCGTCTTCCAAGCTCAAGTGCTGCAGCAATGGTGATGGCTTTGGCCTCGCCAATCCCTTTTATTTTCATCAGTTCTTTAATGGATAGTTTACCCAATTCGCCCAGGTTGTCATGTCCAAGCTTAAGCACTTCTTTGGCCAGGTCAACTGCTGTTTTCTCCCTGCTGCCATTATGGATTAGGATGGCCAGCAGCTCGGAATGGCTGAGGTTTTCTGCACCGTGGATGAGTAGTTTCTCACGGGGACGGTCGTCTTTTGCCCATTGTTTAATTGAGTACTTGTGCTCTTGCATAGAACAAGTTTAGCTAATATTTTTATCCTGTCAATACCACTAAGTGGTAAAAAACAAGCCGCCAGAAACCAAACTTTGAAAAACCTAAAATCTGGTATTTATGAAAACCAACAGCATGACCCCGGTGGGTGCCCTGCACCCCATTCTTTTCTTTGCAGGCGTTTATATTGTGGCGCTTGTGTTCGCTATTTTTATTTGTTCTGCCCTGTTTTACAGTTGTAATGCCAAGCCAGCAAGCTTGAGTGATAAATCGGCCCCGGTAGAGAAGACCATCATCGCTTCAACCGGAACGGTAGCATTGCGCTAATGGTTCGGCTTTGTAATAAGAGAAAATAGTTTCTACAAATAGCCTGTCCCGGTTTCCAGTATTGTTTCCGTTTGAATAATACAGGGCCTCGTCCGGAGAGGAAAGAGCAAAAGAGAATAGCAATGAATGTATCTAATCAGAAAAGAGGGATCGAAACGTAGTTTCGATTAACTCTTTCTCTCCTTATCCTCTGTGCGAAATTCCTTTTAATGAGCTTGAGAAAAACAGGGTTAAAACTGAGACAATTTCCGTTTTGCAGTATTGTATCCGTTTGAATAGTACAGAGCCTCGCTCGGAGAAGAAAGAGGAAAAGAGTGATCGAAAAGTAGTTTCGATTAACTCTTTCTCTCCTTATCCTCTGTGCGAAATTCGTTGTCCCAGTATTTTCTCTGACAAATTTCAAATAGGGACAATACCTTTTTTCCTCAGGTGATATTAACCTGTTTTGGCAGTTCATTTTTTTGCAAATGCGGTGGGCGAAGTAGTATCTTCGCCGCTCCAAAGGAGTCCTTTGGACACATTTTTAAGCCATGCAAACTGCCAAAATCTTTTCCGGAACCGGCTCCCAACAGCTGGCCGAGGCTATCTGTTTACGGTATGGAACCAAACTCGGAAAAGTCAACATTCAACGGTTCAGTGACGGCGAAATAAGTCCAATTTTCCTGGAAAGCGTAAGGGGAGATTATGTATTCCTGGTGCAGAGTACTTTTTCCCCGGCCGAAAACCTGATGGAATTATTGCTGATGATAGATGCCGCCCGCAGGGCTTCTGCCTATAAAGTCATTGCAGTACTTCCCTATTACGGTTATGCCCGCCAGGACCGGAAAGACCGCCCCCGGGTAGCCATTGGCAGTAAGCTGGTAGCCAACATGTTAGTGGCAGCTGGTGCCGACCGTGTGATTACCATGGATCTACATGCTCCCCAGATTCAGGGCTATTTTGATATCCCGGTTGACCATCTCGACAGCCATGCAGTTTTTATCCCTTACATAGAAAACCTTCGGCTTGAAAACCTTACCTTTGCCGCCCCCGATGTAGGAGCAACCAACCGGATCAGGGAAATTGCCAGCTATTTTAATGCGGAAATGGTGATCTGCGATAAGCACCGGAAACGGGCCAACGAGATCGCAAGCATGGTGGTGATAGGAGATGTGACTGACAGGGATGTGGTGATCATTGATGATATCTGTGACACGGGTGGTACCCTGGCAAAAAGTGCAGGTCTTTTAAAAGAGAAAGGAGCAAGAAGTGTGAGAGCTTTGATCACTCACCCGGTATTAAGTGGCAAGGCATACGAGAATATTGAGAATAGTGTGCTGGAAGAATTGATCGTGTGTGATACCATACCGGTGAAGAAAGAAAGTTCAAAGATCAAAGTGCTGAGTGTAGCAGAACTTTTTGCTGTAGCTATCCGCAATGCATATGAGAATAAGAGTATCACGAGTCTCTTTATTCATTCGCAACGGAGAGATAAATAGTTTTTAGTTCGCAGTTCGGAGTTCCCAGTTCATAGTTCATAGTTC
>JAWXCO010000093.1:0-5587 GCA_034408705.1 Bacteroidota bacterium | reverse complement strand
GTACTTTGCCTTTTAACCCTGTTTTTTCGACAAGAAATTTTAGCACGGCATCCTGGGTTATTTCCTTTCGATGGGATAGAAAATCAAAAAGATTTTCGAAATCCTGAAGAGAATTAAGGAATAATGAACTTGCATTGCTATCATCCTCTCTTCTATAAATACTTAAATTATAAATCCATTGCCAAAGTCTAAACTCCTGATATAACGGGTGCGACTTTGGAGCTGCTTTTAAATACTTTGTTTTTTCTACACCATCTACTTTATACTTCCTATATTCCAGCGTACAATCGCTTATAGAAGTTTTTTTACTTTTTAACGGACGTTGATAAAAGATAATGTCGTCTAAGAAGAGATGTGCAAATCCTTTATCGCTAAGTGTTATTTGGTGGGCTTCGTTATTTTTGTATAGTTCTCTTACACAATCACTAAATAAATCTGTTGATTGCAATTCTGGATGTTCTTTAATTTGTTTATCTAAAATAGCATTAAGCTCTTTCTTATAGAAGTTTCGCTCAATAGTTCGAACTAGTTTGCCATTAATTTTCTGTTTAGGTTTTTCTAATAGGGTGTCGAAAATGTATGAGCCGACTGTTTTTTGAGACTGGTTAATTTCTTGTTCTGTTTTCTTTTTTACCAAAGTCCAATCATCTTCACCTGGTGCCCTAAAACTTCTTTTCTCCTTTCCATCTTTATCAGTTTTAATTGAGCCGTCATCGTTTAAATCGGTAGTGACAATAAAGTCTCTAACTTTTTCTGTCCAATCAAATAACGGAGTTTTGCTTGATCTTCTATATATCCAATCGTTTTCTAAAAGTAAAGAGTACCAAATCTCATCTTTGCCTTTTTGGACTCCATCAGCTTTTACTTCTATAATTTTTAATGAATGAAATTCTACTAGTTTGTTTGGATTTTCATCTTCCTCCTCACCTCTTAGCTGGTAGTATCCTCTTTTTTGATTGAAATTCAAAAGGAGCCAGGCTAATTCTTCCTTTTCTATTTTTTGTGTTAATGCTTTTTTACGGAGATAATAAATTGTCCAATCGTAAGGAATCTTCTTGTTATTAGCAACTAATTCAGGTTGATATTTAGCAAAGTCTGCTAACATTTCACCAAACGATTGTTTAAAAATAAAATCGTACTGCGTTTTATTTAATTTTAAGTTGTTGTTAATGGTATCTGACTTATATGCAATTTTAGGTTCTGCTTCATTTATAAATTGTCCTAAATGGTTTTCAAAATCAATTTCCGCAGCATAATGTTTGGGTAAAAAACCCAGCAAATTAAGAACTCTATGTAATCTTTCTCTACGCAATAAATGTCTTTCTCTTAATCTACGAACACTTCTATAGCTTGTTCTTTCAGCTGTTTGTGAAATCTTACTCCCTTCAGCAAATTTCCCAATAATGTCCTGACTCATTGGAATAATCCGACTACCCATTCCTAGTATTTCGCCAGTTTTAGTCTCGAAATCTTGATTAATGATAGCCCATCCTATAGAATTAGTACCCAAGTCAAGTCCAAGAATTTTTTTGTTCATATGAATAAGTTTGTTAGTTTTAATATTGAAAGCAAATCACAATAAGGATTATTCCGTTGTGAAAACATTCAAGGCGGCGCAAGTCGCTTTTTTATTGCCCCGAAACTTTAAGATAATGATTTCCCCAAAATATCCACTCTCTATTTACCCGGAGTATTAGCTATCCGTTCAGCACACAAAACAGGGTACTCAGAAATTCTTAGCAGCTTAATGTCAGCATGTCATAAAATCTCCCCTTATTTCATCACAATTCTCACTGAGCTATTCCCACTCAAAGCCCGGTCAAAACCCTAGGTAATGTGTATCAATATTACCAACCGGCCATTTTGACGGATATAACTTATGCAGAATCACTAAGTGGGTAAGAATTTTTCCAGAATCCACCTAAACAATCAGCACCCGTTTTGCAGTTTCAGCAAGATCATAATAAGCCGGATCCCAATCTTCCTCCTCATCCAGGGCCAGCCATTCCCGCATTTCCAGGTTGTCCGGGTGATCCGGATCACTGAGAATAATTTTCAATTCATCATATCCACCAGGTCCGCCACAATCTTCCGGCGGGCAGGCCCCTTTGCCGGCCAGTAAGGCTGCTTTAGTAGCCTTACTGGCCGTAATTTTTTCAAGTATGATCTCATGCAACCAATAATCACCCATATCGTAAACGTACCCAAACCGCTGGCCTTCTTCGGTAAAAAGGTCTCGCAGTTTCGATTTGGCAGCATCCCATTTTTCCCTTTCATCAAAAAACATATCATCTTCATAAGGGATATCTATAATCGGGCTTGCAGCTCTCCCTACCGGTGAAAATTGAAAGAGGTGCATATCTTCCCATCCAAAGGCTACCTGTATCAGTTTATGCATCCTTTTAAAGGTGAATTGTGCCGGAACAGATACCCGACGCCAAACCGTAGGGTTAATTATGCCACTGAGTTGAATTTTAAATTGGAATACCATCGGATACTATTGTTTTATTTTTAATTTATATCTGGTATACAACAAACGGATAATTTTTGCTGCAAGGAGAATTTAACCTGTTAGTCCAGGAATTTCCAAACAAAGCCTTTATAAGAGACTCTTCTTTTTCTTGACACATCCCGGATCCCTATATTGTCAAACCCGGTGGCCCGCTCCGCTTCAGAAATACTGAAAAATGTTCGTATTAATCTCCCTTCAATTGTATATTGTCCTATCCGCTTCACATGCTGATAAGGGAATTTAACGGCTTTGATTTTTTTGCGGTTCCCAAATTTCCACAAAAAGCCGCCATAATGCGAAATATTGCCATTTGCAACCTGGGATATATAACTGGCGTTAGCCCCTGTTTCCTTTGCTGCCGACACAATTGATATATAAGTTTTGATGATATGGCCATCAGTATTATATTTCGAGACAGACTTAAAAGGCCTTTTTTTTCTTTTTTCGTGGTATGTCTTTAGCTGTACGTTACCTTTTTGAACAAGCATTAGGTTCTTATAACTCATATTCAGGTTGTCTCCGTCCTTAGCTACAATAACAAGAGTAGGATCATTAAGATTGAATTTTCTGACAAAAAGATAATAAACCATCCTGCCTATGGTGATTGTAGTTTTTTTTGCATTCTGGCAAAGCGATACTACTAAATGGGTATTAAATTTTCCTGTATATGGGTTGATAGGCCGGTTTACACTTTGCTTAAGAACCAATTCTTTTAAAAGCATGTCTCCCTTTGTTGCTCTTTCTATCCATCTTTCTAAAGCCTTAACACGGCCGAAATTTGAAAGCTGGTAATAATCTGCGAATTCCGGAATGTCTTTCCATTTTTCACCATGCATGTCTTTTAATGAATGGTTCCTATATGTTTTTTTTTTACTTAACATGGTCTTAATAACTGGTAAGCTTGTGGAGTTTCTGTAGTAAAACTGCCCTATGTTTCCTATTTTTGAAGTTACTAAAATCCCTAATGAACAAACTCATTTTCACCGAAGAATTTTGCCAGCCGGAAAACCTGCACCCCTTTACCCTCACCAGGCAGTTGCAGGATATTCGTATAGGCATACTGACCATCCGGGAAAAATGGGAAAAGATGATGGGGCTGCACTCCTTTGATAAAAAAGAAGATGATTATAAAGATATGGCCCGGTCGGTCCATATCGATGAAGCGATTGGTGACGGCACCTGCTTTATTATCCATGGCAATGTACTACCCACCCGTGGCCTGATAAAAGCTGTCAAAAGGTTGAAAGACGGAGAGTGTATTGCCGGTAGTAACGATAATCCCGTAGTTTTCCGCATCACAAAAAAAGAAGTGATTGGCCGCCACAAAATTAAAGTGGGCAAGGCGGTTGATTTTACCGGTGCCATTAAGCTGATCCAATATCCCTGGGATATTTTTCAATTAAATGACTGGGCTATCCGTGAGGATTTTGAATTGCTAACTAAAAACAGGTCATCACAGCGTATCTCCCGTACGAATAAAGTGACCAAAGCTTCACAGGTATTTATCGAAAAAGGAGCGAAGCTGGAACACAGTATAATTAATGCATCCACGGGCCCGGTTTATATTGGAAAAAATGCAGAAGTGATGGAGGGTTGTATCATCAGGGGGCCATTTGCAATGGGCGAGGGAGCTTGCCTGAAAATGGGAACAAAAGTTTACGGCGCTACAACACTGGGACCTCGCTGCGTGGTGGGCGGAGAAATCAAGAATTCGGTACTGTTCGGTTACAGCAATAAAGCACATGATGGCTACCTGGGCGATTCCGTACTGGGTGAATGGTGCAATATGGGCGCAGGAACCACCAACTCTAATTTGAAGAATAATGCAGGAGATGTAAGAGTCTGGACACCAAAAGGCGAGTTAAATGCAGGGATGAAATGCGGTGTATTAATGGGTGATTATTCAAGAACAGCTATTAACACGGCCATTAACACCGGAACAGTGATTGGTATTAGCTGTAATGTGTTTGGGACAGGGCTTGCTCCAAAATATATTCCCAGCTTTTCCTGGGGTAGTGAAGGGGTGAAACGGTATGAATTTGAAAAAGCCTTGCTGGATATCGCAGGGTGGAAAAAATTAAAAGGCCAGACTCTTACCGAAGATGAACAAAGTATTTTGAAATATATATTCGGAAAATACTAATTTCCGAAATGCCCATTAGAATATAAACAATTGGATATGCCTGCGACAAAAGGCCGGTAGAATGGCGGTGGCAAGCTTAATGATCAAGATTAAAAGACAATTAAACGAAAATAAATAATTATGAGAAAACAAATTGCTGCCGCTAACTGGAAAATGAATTGCACTTTTCAGCAAGGCGAAAAATTATTGGATGAAATCCTGGATGCCGGCATCAAATTATCCGATCATCAATTGACCATCTTCGCGGTACCGTACCCTTACCTGCTCATGACAAGAAGCGAAGTGGAAGAGGAATGGAACTATAATGTGGCAGCACAAAATTGTCATCATAAGAAATCAGGCGCCTATACCGGGGAAGTGTCGGTAGAGATGCTCCACTCAATGAATATCAATTTCTGTGTAGTAGGCCATAGTGAAAGACGGGAATACAATGGCGAAACCAACGCTTTGCTTGCGGATAAAGTGAATCTTTGTTTTGAAAACTTCATAACACCTCTTTTCTGTTGTGGTGAACCGCTGGCTATCCGTGAAGCTGGTACGCAGAATGATTTTGTAGCAGCACAACTGAAGGAATCCTTATTTCACCTGCCCGCAGCTACCATTAAAAATATAATTATTGCCTATGAACCTATCTGGGCTATTGGTACCGGCAAAACAGCCAGTACCGAACAGGCACAAGAAATACACCAGTATTTACGTTCTGTATTAGCAGCTCAGTATGGCGATGCGGTGGCCAATGAAATACCAATTCTCTATGGTGGCAGCGTAAAAGCGAACAATGCCAAAGAGCTCTTTAGCTGCCCTGATGTGGATGGAGGATTGGTTGGAGGTGCCTCACTGGTAGCAGCTGATTTTGTAGAGATCATTAAGGCGTTGAAGTAGGGAGTGGGGAGTGGCGAGTGGGAAGTAGGAAGTAGGAAGTAGGAAGTAGG
>JAWXCO010000092.1:0-33272 GCA_034408705.1 Bacteroidota bacterium | reverse complement strand
GCAATGACCAACAGACAGAGGAGTATTTTTTTCATAATGATCTTTTTGCAAAATACACAAATAGAAAAGGATGATTATGCCCTTTTATAAAAATTGTTATGAAAAGATACGAATTTCATTCTGCTGAAAGCTGAACAAATTTTCAACCATGTATCTTAAGCCTTTCAGGTTGAAAGGAGAAGTAGAAGTATCAAATTTCACCAGTTAAAGATCGTATCCCTTACATTTTTATTACACTAACAGACTTCTGTATTTGGCCATTGCCCCATTCTAGTATTATATGATAAGTTCCCAATGTCAGATTTTTCATATCAATATTCAATTGGTTGTTGCCTGATAGCAGTGCACTTTGCTGTGATCTTACCAGGGACCCTTTAGCGTCAAATACATTTATTGTTACGGGAGATGAGGAGGTAGCTGTAATATTCACCCATAGCATTTCCTGCACAGGGTTGGGCCAAACCCTCCAACTATCTTTCTGCTCACAATCAGAACGAATAATACTTGTGTATTGAGTCCGTCCATCTATATCATATTCTGCAATACGGTACATGGCTCCGCTGCTTATAGGATTGTTATCCGTATAGGAATAGCTGCGTTCAATACTGCTGTTACCTGCGGCCGGCACCGAGCCAATAGCTGACCAGCGAATACCATCCGTACTTCTTTCAATATTAAAATGACTGCTGTTTTGTTCCTGGGCCGTTTTCCAGTTCAGTATTATCTTATTCCCTTCACACTTCAGATTGAATAAGGTAAATAGTACCGGCAACGGGTTACCAATGCTGGATAAAGTCCATCTTGAAAAAGAAGGGATACCGGTTTTTTCTACATAATTAGTTGTTGTGTTTCTTGAGGTAAATCCCTCGTTGGTCCAGAGTGTATTATTAAAACTCTTCCAGAATACAAGATTGCTTTCTGTAAGACCATTTAGTTCTCCGTCAAAATAGTTGAATCGCAATGTAGCATTCAGGGCAGCATTATTTGCAGGCAATATATCAAAATAACGAAGGATGGAATTACCATTTCCGTAACCATTTACCTGTGATTGGTGCCCTCTTCTTATTATTACATTTCCTAAGTTCTGACCTGATGTTATGATGGCGCCAAGATTACCAGGATTTGCACTGGCAGGATTGCTAAGTGTGGTACTAAATAATACCTGTCCTCCATTACTGCTAATAATGCGACTGGTTTCCAGTTCGCCATTTAATAAACCTGTTGTACCCAGGTCGGCATTATAATTATTTAAATTGAGAAAGCCTGCTGTAAAACTGATCTGCTGTGTAATGCAAATTGTTCTTTGAAGCAATACCGAGGTTCCTGCAGTTTTATTTATCGCTAATTCATAAAACTGAACAGGCTGACTGCCACTGATGGAGGAAGATGAATTTCCTGTAAAGGATACAGTGCCATTGCCTGCTACAAAACTGCCGTTGTTAACCAGGTCAATATTAGAAAGAGTTAGCTGGGCAGTACCGGACATATACAATTCTGCACCGGGAGTTATGATAAGCTGTGCTGAAATACTGTTATTAAATAACAGGAAAACAAAAATTAATAATTTTACTTTCATGTTGAATATATTTATTTACTAGCCCTACAAAATATTCCCATTTGCATCCAGCTTTATAATCCAAAAATCTCCAGATCCATGATTAGTTGGTGTAACATCCCCGTTGGAAGATGAATAAGAAGTTCCTGCTACTATATAACCTCCATCTGCTGTTTGCTGAACGCTGTAAGCAATGTCATTACCACTTCCCCCTAATAATTTATTCCATACTATATTTCCCGAACCATCTAATTTTACAATCCAGTAATCATAGCCTCCATGGTTAACGCCTGAAACATCCCCATTTGCCGGTGAAGCTGAATATCCCGCCACAATATAACCTCCATCCGTTGTTTGCACGATGCTTTTAGTGATATCATTACCGCTTCCTCCTAATAATTTATTCCATATAATATTTCCCGAGCCATCTAATTTCACAATCCAGTAATCCTGCACTCCATGATTTGTTCCGGTAACATCCCCGTTGGCAGATGAAAATGATTCCCCGGCAACAATATACCCTCCATCTGTTGTTTGTTGAATGCTGTAAGTGATATCAGTATCGCTTCCTCCTAATAATTTGTTCCATACAATATTTCCTGAGTTATCTAATTTCACAATCCAGTAATCGCTGCTTCCATGATTTGTGCCGGTAACATCCCCGTTGGCAGATGAAGTTGAATTCCCCGTAACAATATATCCTCCATCCGTTGTTTGCACGATGCTGTAAGCGAGGTCAGTAAGGTTTCCTCCTAATAATTTATTCCATACAATATTTCCTGAGTTATCTAATTTCACAATCCAGTAATCGCTGCTTCCATGATTTGTGCCGGTAACATCTCCGTTGGCAGATGATTGTGAGTATCCCGCCACTATATATCCACCGTCCGTTGTTTGAACGATGCTGTAAGCCTCTTCCGCATAATTTCCTCCCAATAGTTTATTCCATACAATATTTCCCGAACCATCTAATTTCACGATCCAGTAATCCCTGCCTCCATGATTTACCCCCGTAACATCTCCAGTAGCAGATGAACTGGAAAAGCCTGCCACAATATAACCTCCATCCGTTGTTTGCTGAACGCTGTAAGCCACTTCCGCATTATTTCCTCCCAATAGTTTATTCCATACAATAGTTCCGGTAGCGTTTAGTTTTACGATCCAAATATCTTGGTTTCCAAAGATTCCGTGGAGCGTACCCGTAACATCCCCGTTGGCAGATGAAGTTGAAGATCCTGCTACTATATAACCTCCATCGCTTGTTTTCTGTATGGAGGGACTACTTTCATCTCCATTTCCCCCTAATAATTTATTTCCCCCTGCAATAGCTACTTTTATGCTGCTCCAGCCATACAGGGTATAAAAATCAATCGTCTGGGTGCTGCTGTTAAAAATCATCAGGCCGGGCACAGGGCCTGCAATAGCATCCCGCTGGGCGGTGGTCATACGGGGCGGCAGAAAACCGCTGCTGGTACTGTTAACATCTAATTTTGCACTTGCATCCGGTGTAGCGGTACCGATGCCTACCTGGCCGGTTCCTTTTATCCTCATTCGTTCAGTTAATGCTGCACTGGATCCATAACCAAATACAATATCTGCTGCCGAAATATCTGTATGTATTTGTAATTGCGAACTCTGGATACCAAAACCATAACTGTTAGTAGAATTGCTCCAGAGAGAAATTTTATCACCGAGAGCCGGAGCAAAACTTAAAGGGAATGCAGGTATTGAATTACCGATGCCTACGTTTCCGTTTAAATAAGTGGCTCCTTCAACATGCAGTTTTTGAACCGGAGTGGCGGTGCCAATACCCACGTTCTGTGCTGTTAATGTATGCGAACTAATGATACAGATGAGCAGTATTATTTTTTTCATTTCTGAAGTTTTCTCAAACCTATACTAATAAATAAAGCGAAACAATAACACTTTTGTTTTATGCCATTTTGTGTATAATACAGGTAAGAGACGGTAGTAGGATATTAAACCGAAAAGCTATTCAAGGTAAGGGGAGTTAATTTTTGCCATATACCTTTAGTAATGCTCCCGTGCGGTTGGAAACGTGTAGTTTCCCGTAGGTTTTATGAATATGTTGCTTTACTGTATTGAGACTAATATGAAGCTTGTCGGAAATTTCTTTATACAAAAAACCTTTTGATAAAAGTTCCAGCACTTCTTTTTCTTTCGGTGTCAGCAAATTACTTTCTTCAGATAAATGATTGCGTTGCCGGAATGATTGGGTCACTTTACGGGCTATCTGGGTGCTCATCGGGCTGCCGCCTTCATGCAGTTCCTGCAGGGCAGCCATGATTTTTTCTTTGGGTGTTTTTTTAAGCAGGTAACCGCTTGCACCTGCTTCCAGCGCCTCAAACACTTTATCATCGTCTTCAAAAATAGTGTACATCATAAATTGCGTATCCGGGCAGGCAGGTTTTATTTTCCGGATACATTCAATACCTGAAATACCCGGCAGGTTTATGTCCATGATCACAATCTGCGGTTGTTCCAGCGGAATATTTCTTTCCGCCATCTCGGCGTTAGGGTAGGCTGACAGAAATAAAAAATCTTCCGATTCCCTGACGAGGTTCTCCAGGCTTTCTCTTACCTCAGTTAAATCTTCCACTATGTATACTGTAACTGCTTCCATGGATTAAATATAGTTAGCTGTTATTTATATTATACTAACACTTTTGTTATACCGGCACTTCCAGGTGAACAACTGTTCCTGCCGCAGTGCTCAACCACAATTTTCCATTTAATGCTTTAGCCCTTTGCAACATACTTAATAAACCATTACCATTTTGATGCATGGCTTGTTCAAAGCCCTTGCCATCATCGGCAATCGTAAGCAATAGCAATTCATGCATCCGGAGGTCAATTATCACTTTTTCGGCATGGGCATGTTTTACTATATTATGAAGGCTTTCTTTTAAAATAAGAAAAACATTTCTCCTGGTCTGCCCCCCGATGTTCTTATGAGGAATATTTTCCGGGAGGATAAATTCACAAACCAGCTTGTTCTCGTTGCAGTAATCAACTGAATAGGATCTGAGGTAAAATAATAGATCTTCCAGTGTATTGTTTTTTTCATTCATGGCCCAGATGATCTCAGACATATTTTCAACCAGTTCAATAGAAGATGTTTTAAGTTTTTGCATCTCAGGCTGCAATGCAGTATCGTTTGTTTTCTCCAGGATATTTTCAGTGATAAATTTTATACGGGTAAGGCCGGCGCCAAGGTCATCATGCATATCGGTGGCTATTCTTGTTCTTTCTTTTTCGATGGCCATTTTTTGTTGTAACTCTTCCTCCGCTTTGGTGGTCTTTAACGATTGCTGCTGTATTTTTTGTTTTTGCCTGAAATTCCGGGCCAGCAGTAAACCAATGAACAGTAAGGCAACCAGGCCAACGGCAGATGTCCAAAGCAGTATTTTTCTCTTTTGCAGCACATGATTTTTTTCTTTTAATTTTTTTCCAACTTCATTTAATAAGAACTTATTTTGTTCCAATGCCTTTTTCAATGTATCATTTAATGCTTCGTATTGCTTTTTAAAATTGAAAGTGCTGTTTACATTTTGCATAGTTACCAGATCTTCGGCTTCAGGTATTTGATTTAATCCGTTTTCAGGTACGGTACACAATGCATCCCAGCCGCCGAAAAACTGTAATACCTGCGGATTGTGAACACGATGACGCATTTTGTCTTTTACGAGATATACGCTGTCTCCGTTAACTTCTTTCAGTAAAGTGCCATCATAAGGTATATCAGGCATACGGGAAAGCATTCCATCTGGTATTTTCCTTACACTGCGGTAGTTGCTGTAATTGCCCAATTCATAAAGGTCTGCTATATGAAATTTGGCGCCACCAAAGATAACATACGTTTGGCCTCCGCTTATTTCACGAAGGGTGGTTTGGTCAGGGAAATCCAGGCTTGTTTCGCTTGTTTTTTTTTGTGAAAGGATGCTGGCAATTTCCTGTTCATCAGGATTATCATTTTCCAATGCAGGCAACACATTCTGCAGCGATTCGTTTTGCTGTTGCAGGTTATTAAGCGTCGATAGTACATTTCCATAAAGGCCGATAACCTTTTTCCGGTCTTCATTTGATTTCAAAAGTGAAGCAGCAGCGAGGAAATCTTCAGCCGCTTTAGCATATTCACCGGTAAACTGGTTCAATGTTCCTTTTTTTGTGTAAATCAATCCCATGTCAACAGTCAAATTGTTTTTTTTGGCTATTTCAATGGCTTGTTCATAATGTTCAAATGCTTTTTTATTTTGGTTCAATGAAATTAAAAGAGCTGCACTGCAGGAATGATACTTGACAAGCCCGGAAAGGAATTTTTTATTTTCACTTTGTTTCTTCCCCTCATTAAAGAAGAGTATGGCACTATCGGGATTGGTATGGATATAATTTTCCCCGGTAGTATAAATATTTGTAATAAAAAGCGAATCCGGGTGCTGACTATAAAGCGGTTGTAAGAAAAAAAAAGCAGCGGCAGGCAATAGTTTTTTTACCACCTTCTTTAAAAAAAGAAAAGTATGCAGGGGTTGCATACTTTAAAAGTACTTTGAAATTTTGGTAACAAGCGTATTATTGCATTAACTGGCTGACTGTCACTTTATCCTTCATCATTTCTCTAACCGCATCAGCAATAGCCGTCGGATCGTATCCGCATTCTTTGTAAAGCTCTTTTGGTGTGCCATGTTCCACCAGCCTGTCCGGGATTCCAAGGATTTTAATATTATTTTTATAACCGTGCTGTGCCATAAATTCAAGAATAGCACTGCCGATACCACCTTCTACGGTTCCATCTTCTACGGTAATTAATTTTTCATATTGTTTACAGGCTTCATGCAGCAATGCTTCATCCAATGGTTTGGCGAATCGCATGTCGTAATGACCGGGATTCAACCCATCATTTTTTAGTTCACGGATAGCGGTAGCAGCAAAATTGCCCGGATGCCCAAATGAAAGAATGGCAATCTCTTTACCTTCTTTTAATTTTCTTCCGGTACCAATTTTTATTTCTTTCATTTCCGTTCTCCATTCCGGCATTACCCCTTCTCCCCGCGGATAACGGATGACGAAGGGGAGTTTTGTGGATTCCAGTTGGGCGGTGAACATCAGGTTCCTCAATTCACTTTCATTCATCGGGGCACTTACAATGATGTTGGGAATACAACGCATATAAGGAATATCATAGCAGCCGTGATGTGTAGGACCATCATCACCTACCAGTCCTGCACGGTCCAGGCAAAAAACAACAGGTAGTTTTTGAATCGCAACATCATGTACTACCTGGTCATAGGCCCGCTGCATAAAGGAAGAATAAATATTGCAGAATACCCTCATCCCCTGCGTAGCCATACCCGCACTTACAGTTACGGCATGTTGTTCTGCAATACCCACATCAAATGCCCGGTCCGGCATTTTCTCCATCATAAATTTTAAGGAAGAGCCGGAAGGCATGGCCGGTGTAACGCCGAATATTTTATCATTCTTTTCTGCCAGTTCGATCATGGTATGTCCAAATACATCCTGGTATTTAGGTGGTTGTGGCAGATCATATTTCTTCTTTTGAATTTCGCCGGTAATCTTATCAAATAAACCAGGTGCATGCCATTTCGTTTGATCTTTTTCGGCCAGAGCATATCCCTTTCCTTTAACAGTAACTATATGCAATATTTTAGGGCCTGGGATATTGCGAAGGTCTTTAAGTGTATCTACCAGCTTGGCTACATTATGCCCGTCAATGGGACCAAAGTAGCGGAGTTTCAATGATTCAAATAAATTGGAACTGCTGCTCAGCATCCCTTTCAATCCATCGGTCAGTTTGTGTCCCATGGCCCGGCTGAAATTTTTCCCTACCGGAAGTTTACCCAGCAACTTCCATACATCATCTTTTACTTTATTATAAGTAGGAGAGGTGGTGATATCAGTAAGGTATTCTTTCAGGGCACCTACATTCGGGTCAATACCCATGCAGTTATCATTTAAAACAATCAGCATATCTGCATCGGCCACACCAGCATGGTTCATTCCTTCAAAAGCCAGCCCGGCGGTCATGGCGCCATCACCAATTACAGCAACAACTTTTCTATCTTTTTCCCCTTTATATTTTGCGGCCATTGCCATTCCAAGAGCAGCAGAGATGGAAGTGGATGAATGGCCTACGCCGAAAGTATCATATTCACTTTCGCTTCTTTTGGGAAACCCGCTCAAGCCCTGATATTTTCTGTTGCTGGGAAAGTTGTCTCTTCTCCCCGTCAATATTTTGTGACCATAAGCCTGGTGACCTACATCCCATACTAATTGATCGTAGGGCGTATTATACACATAGTGAAGGGCGGTTGTTAGTTCTACCACACCCAGGCTGGCACCAAAGTGGCCGCCGTGGACACTTACCACATCAATGATGTACTGACGCAATTCGTCACATACCTGGTGTAGTTTTTCCCGGGATAATTTTTTCAGGTCGGCAGGTGAATCAATCGTCTTTAAAAGCGGGCCAGGAGTAATTTCCATTATTACATTTTAGAGGTTGTAAAAGTACAATTTTCCGTTCAGCCTTTTTTGCTAAAGATTGTTTAACAATATAATGAAAAGAATGTTCTGTAACACAGGCGGATGGGGGGTAAAATGACATCCAACCAGTCCATTTGTAAAAGTTATCCGCCACTGGTATATTTACGGAGTTAATCCTGCTGTGGGATTGATTAGATTTGCCCTTATGTGGTTAGGTAATTCAAGATATTGGTTATTCCAGGCAATTGGTTGGGGCGGGTTTGCCCTGATTAGCGTGTTTTTTGCTTACTCTTTCGATCAGCTGAATACCCGGGATGACCTGATCCTGGTAATGGGTAGAATCGGAATTTTTGTAGTATTGGGAATAGTGTTGACACATTTGATGCGGCTGGTGATTATCAATATCAACCTGCTGCAGAAAAAATTGGAAAGACAGTTGTTCCAGTTCATTCTGATCACCGCTATCTTCTCTTTTATTGGTTCTTACTTTGATATGCGCCTGCTCGAAAATTATGACTGGCTAAACAAAAGGGAAAAAGAGTTTCTCGATAATAAAATCTTGCTGGTACTGAGCGGTGCGTTTTATTTCTTTGTGTATTTTTTTATCTGGAACCTGATCTATTTCACTTTTCATTACATTACTAAAAGCCGTAAGCAGCAGTTAGACACACTTCGGCTGGAATCGCTGGTAAAGGAACTTGAATTGCAAACGATCAAAGCGCATATTAACCCGCATTTTATTTTTAATTCACTGAACAGTATCCGGGCATTAGTAGATGAAAATCCGCAACGGGCTAGAAAAGCGGTTACAGAGCTGAGCAATATCCTTCGCAGCAGCCTGCAATCAGAGAAACTGGAAACGGTGGCCCTGGAAAAGGAATTGAATATTGTAAAAGATTACCTCGCATTAGAGAATATGCGCTTTGAAGACCGCCTTAAAATCGAATATAGTATTGATGAAGACACACTGGATCAGGCCGTTCCCCCGATGATGCTGCAAACACTGGTTGAGAATGCTATCAAGCATGGTATCAGCAAACAGATCAATGGGGGTGTGGTAAAAGTAATCTCTGATTTTAAAGGCGATTATCATGAACTGATCGTGCAAAATACGGGTCAGTTAAACGGGAGTATTAACAACGAAGGCTTTGGGCTTTCCAGTACCAGCAGCCGGTTGAACTTGCTGTATGGTGACAAGGCCAGGTTTGAATTAAAACAAATAAACGGTTCAATCGTAGAAGCCAAAGTGCTGCTACCGGTGAATGGAATTGGGTGATTGATTAATAAATAGGCTATAATTATTTTTAGTGGTGGTCGTATTCCACCATACAAAACCAGAAACAACACAACATGAAAGCAATTATTATCGATGACGAACGGTTGGCCAGGGCAGAGTTAAAGAAATTATTACAGGAATTTCCCGAAGTGGAAATAGTAGATGAAGCTGCCAATGCCGAAGAAGGTATTCAAAAAATTGAAAGCCTGCACCCCGATCTTATTTTCCTGGACATACAAATGCCGGGTAAAACAGGATTTGATATGCTGTCGCAACTGGAACGAACACCACAGGTTATTTTTACCACCGCTTACGATGAATTTGCTTTGAAAGCTTTTGAAGTAAATGCCCTTGATTATTTATTAAAACCGGTGGAACCCAAGCGGCTGGCAGATGCCATACAGAAACTGCATTTCACCGACAGCAAAGAGCCCCGTACGGATACCGAAAATATCAACAACAGTATTCTGACTGAAGAAGACCAGGTTTTTGTAAAAGACGGGGAGCGTTGCTGGTTTGTAAAACTGAGTGATATCCGGCTGTTTGAAAGTGTGGGCAATTATGCTAAAGTCTTTTTCGGACCCAATAAGCCATTGATCTTAAAATCATTGAATGCGCTGGAAGAAAGGCTGGATGAGAAAACATTTTTCAGGGCTAACCGGAAACATATTGTGAACCTGCGGATGATCGATAAAATAGAGCCTTATTTCAACGGAGGCCTGTTGCTGGAACTGAAAGGTGGTGAAAAGATAGAAGTAAGCCGCCGGCAAACGGTAAAGTTCAAAGAAATGATGAGTCTGTAAAGTTTATTTTCTTTCAAAGACAAACTGACCACCCCTATCTCCTGCACCCGTGATATCTCCATACTGGGCAAGGGTTGATTTCACTTCTTTAGACACAAACTCCCAAAGGTCTTTTGCGCTGAGATATTTCTCCGTATTTTTTTGCAGAAACTGCGTAAAGAATAAAATGAATTGACTGTCATCCGGCACTACTTCAATATTACCACTGGACATCACTTTGCGGCTGTCCAGTTTATATTGTTTCATGATATCGCCCGGTACTGTCGGGGATACGTCTCTTGTAAAAGCGCCACTGTAGCAGGCATCCAGCACTACCAATACATGCTTTGCATTACTTTTCAACAGGGCCTTTTTGATCTCTTCGGAAGTGATATAATAAGATGTTTTTCCTTTCCTGGCAGAACTGGGCACGAGGTAACCATCCACGTTTCCGATCTTGTCTTGTGTGGTATCCCCATGACCCGCATAAAAGATCAGCAGGTTATCCTTATCCGTAAGTGCTTTGCATTTTGCAATGATAGTTTCCAGTATTTCTTCCCGGCTCCTGTTATAAAGGGTGTCAACATTTGTTGAATCAAATGTGTACTGATTTATTAAGATTTTTCTCAGCAGGCCCGCATCCCTGATAGGGGTTCTCAGATCAGGGATCGTAGAATCGGCATAATCTTTTTCCGCAATTAAAATTGCGTGATACTTTCCAATAGTAACCGGTTCTTCTGTCCGGAAGGATCGCTGTCCCATTTCGTTGGCCAGCCTGTTCAAGTCAAATTTGCTGCTGGCTATATTTTTCTGTTTATCTGTTGCAGTAATTTCCAGTGTGGTAACCCCGGCTTTTAATGCCAGGTTGGCAAAGAAGAAACCATCAGCCTCCACCGTAGCGGCAATACCATTTATTTTTACAGCTTCAATCCCTGACTTATCCGTGGCCTTACCCATAACTGGTACATTATTGATATCAGCAACAATATCAAAACCACGCGTAGGCAGGTTGGCATATATCAGTTTTATTTCAGGAGGGGTTTTATCCAACTCCCTGGTAAGTACCTGTTTTTTTTCCAAGCCCGCCAATGCATCCGCCAGGTCGGGTTGACGAGCGTCTATCACCAGTGATTGCTCATAATTCACTTTCGCATCCTCGAGCCGATCCAATTTTTCTAAAATATATCCATTTAAAGAAAGCACATCACAGTATAGCCTTTTTGTTTCGTCTTTTGGTTCGGGACCATATTCCTTTGAGGCAGTATCAAGACTGTTTAATGCTTGTTCCAGCCTCCCTTCAGCAACCTGTGCAACAGCTTTAATGAAATACAGGTAAAATTTATACTTCTTATCATCCAGGTAGGTGGTTAATTTTTTTTCCTGTTGAAGCGTATAGAAAAGTGTTGCCTCGTTAAATCTTTTCAACCTTACCAGCGGAGAGATAATATTTATGTAGGGATAACCATGGTCTGGTCTTTTTATGATATAAGTTAAAAAATCCAGGACAGAAGATTCGTACTTGCCCAAACTATTTAAACATAAACCCCTGTAATTGTTATTTACAAAATTGGCGGGATCAAAACTAAAGGCCTTAGTGATATCCTGGAATGCCAGATCAGTTTGATTGCTATAATAATAGGCTTTGCATCTTCTCCGGTAGTTTTCAGCATTCCCTCGGTTAATAGAGATGAGTTGGGTATAATCCTGTATGGCTAATTCGTAAGTTCTTACCTGCACATACAGGTCTCCGCGACGGGAATACACGGATGTGTCAGGCTTCAGGTTAATCGACTTTGTATAATCCACTATAGCCAGATCTGGCAGCTCTTTTTGCGTATAGGCTATGGCACGATAGGTGTAATAATCTGAACTATCAGGTCCAAGACTAATAGCTTTTGTATAATCAGTAATGGCCGAATCAATTATTTTTTTCTGGCTATAGGCAGTTCCCCTGTAAAAATAAAAATCCGGGGAGCCTGGCTCAAGGCTGATGGCTTTATTACAATCCAGCATGGCAAGGTCAGTCCTTTTTTTCTGCACGTATGCATAGCCCCTGTTGGCATAAGCGATCGCATAGTTGGGATTCAAACGGATAGCGGTGGTGTAATTGGAAATTGCCTCATCAAACTTGTTTTTTCCGAACAGTTCATCACCCCTGGTGAGATAATACGTAGCATCTTTAACAGCCTGTGCGGATGCCGTGCAAAAGAAAATAGCCAGGCCGGTAACCAAAACGAACCGGGGAAAGAATGCAAAAGGTCGCATGAACATATATTTATTTCTTTGTAAGAAAAACTCACTGCTTTCGCACCAGCTATTTTGATCCCATTAATTATGTTTCATTTCTACAAAAAAACATAACACAGACTTGTCATCTGCAGGGGCCTGAAAAAAAATTTTATCATCTCTGAATTTCACTCTCTTCAAATCAAGCAGCCTTGCGGATAGTTTATCTTTTACCCCCTGGAAAATACTGACATGGCTTTCATTAATGTAATTAATCAATCCATTAAAATCAATTTCAGATTTACTGTATAAGATACAGAAGTTTTCTTTACCAATTGTATTGTCCAGCCGGGCATGGGTGGTGTCGGACGGGAAATAATAGGTGGCGTTGATGGAATTGATGGCAGCGCTGATTGAAGGGTCAGGCGGAAACAGCGGTGATATTACTTTCTTATTGTCTTCGGCAAAGACATAAATGTAGGATTTGGAATTGGTACTGAATTTCATTTTAAACTGGTCGCCGGTTTTTAAGGTTTGTGTAAGCTGGTACAGGCTATAATCTGCTTTTTCTTTCACCGGCACTACCATATTGCCCACAGTTATTTTTTTTCTTGCTACCGTTAAGGGGATATCGGCACCCGAACTGTTCAGTTTGATGAAATCCATGGAGCCGGATAAAATTGTTTTCCCGGGTTCAAAATCCATTAACTCTATGGCATAGATACCTTCTTTCATTACCTGTTTATAACTGAGCCAGCAGTAGCCTTTGTTACCCCATTTGGTGCCCCAGCTATTCATCACTTCAAAGGCACCACCGGCGATCTTATCGTCATACCCGGTAATACACATGGCATGGCTGGTCGGTAATTTTACATCATCAGCCGGTGGTGACCAAATACCGGTTGAGCCAACTTTCTCAAACGACTCATATATCTTAAGGCTGATAAGAACGGGCTTTTTTTCTGTCAGACTTTTTTTAATTTTTATGATGTCATTTTTGGTAATAGAATCGAAGGTTTTATTGATGGCGAGGAAATCCTTTATTTTATACGGGCTGGCTTTTTGTTGTTCTGCTGAATCGGGGATGAGTGTCGCACAATCACCAGGGCCTTCTTTTTTCAGCATGGCACCATTGGCCGTCATTACTTTCATGGCGTTTAAGATGGTAGCACCTTTCATACAACCTGTATCACCCGGCTCTTTTATTTTGTAATACAGGTAGCCAGCCGAAAAAGCATATTTTTTTATGCTGTCTGCATGCAGCATTTCTCTTTGTATGCCGTAACTGATGGTCCGGGCAGCATAAGCGCCGCTCCATGCCACGCAGGTGCCGAGTTGTCCCTGGTTTTGCGGGACCGGGGCATATTGTTTTAAGGAGAAAGAAGAGGGCAGGTTCATAAAATCCCGGCTGGCCCGGTCGGCCGTTTTCAAAATCGCATCAAACTCTGCCGCAGAAGTATTATCACCGCTGGCATATTGGGCACTCCCCCCGGTTGCAGTAAACAAACCAAAGGATAATAGTAAATTTTTGATATGATTCATCTTGCGGATAATAAAGAAAACGTTTTATTTGAATACTTGCCTGGTTACACGGGCTGGCTGGCCAATCAACCAGCAGATACTATAACACCTAATTTACCGGGAATATTCAGGATATGCAAATATTATATCACCGGTAAGCAGCCTAAAAGAAATGAAAAACGTCCTGCTACCGGTAATGAAGCCTTAAAATGATTAGGACAGATAAGGGTTATATAAACGGTAGCATTTCCCAGAAGCATTTCAATAGATTTGAACTTTAATTTAACAATCAATGAGGCATTTTTTTATAACGGCATCATTTGTAATGATCAACTCTTTTTTGCTGGCCCAGGACCTGGACGCAGTAATAACTGTAAAAGAAACAGAACGGATCGTAAAGACTCTGGCAGCTGATGCAATGCGGGGCCGGAAAACGTTTACCCCGGATATTGATAAGGCAGCTGATTTTATTGCAGCTGAATTTAAGAAAGCCGGTCTGCAAACCATGAGCGACTATACTGGTTTCCGGCAGGAGTTTGTAATGGTTCGTACAAAATTTATCAGTGCCTCCGCCAGTTTCGATGGGATAAACCTGGAGCAGAAAAACATTATTGCCGTTACTTCCCAGCTTAAGCTGGTCATTAACCAGGGATCCGGTTATGAGAAGATCTTTATAAAAGCCGGTGCCAATTTGCAACAGGAAGCAAGAAAATTGGTCCGCAGTAATAAAAACCTGCTCGTATTAGTGGAGAATAGTTTTGCCAATAGTTTTGGTAACCTGGCAAGATTAAAATCATCGATGTTCAAAACAAGTACCAATGTGGTGTTTGTTTTGTCAGATACCAACCCCAGGGCATACACGATAGAGGCTGTTCATGAAGTAACTGAACAAACTATGGCGAACGTGGTTGGTATATTGCCGGGTAAATCCAGGAAAGACGAGTATGTTGTTTTCTCCGGCCACTATGATCACCTGGGTGTTGGTGAAGCTGTGAATGGTGATTCAATTTATAATGGTGCAAATGATGATGCTGCAGGAACAACCGGGGTTATGATACTGGCCAGGTACTTTGCACAGATAAACAATAATGAGCGGAGCATAGTATTTGCCGCTTTCACTGCCGAAGAGATCGGCGGTTTCGGATCTCAGTATTTCTCCCGCCAGTTGGATGCTGATAAAGTAGTGGCCATGTTCAATATCGAAATGATTGGCACTGAAAGCAAATGGGGAAAAAATTCAGCTTATATCACGGGGTATGAAAAAACTAATATGGGAGAGTTGTTAGCTAAAGATCTGCAGGGAACGGGATTTACTTTTCATCCAGACCCTTACCCGCAGCAACAATTATTTTATCGCTCTGATAATGCCACGCTGGCAAGACTGGGGGTGCCGGCACATACTATTTCCACTTCTAAAATGGATGTTGAACCGCATTACCACAAACTTACCGACCATGTAGAAACGTTGGACTTAGTGAATATGACAGAAGTGATAAAAGCGATTGCCCTCAGTGCAAATAGTATAGTGGCTGGTACAGCAACACCTTCGAGAGTGAAGGTGGAAGATTTGAGGTAATACTTTTTATGGGAACACTAATACTTTGTATCACTAATCCACCCCAAAGGCAAAGAGTGTAATACTTCCGTCACTATTACTCATACCCATCCCTGAAAAAGTAAAAGCATATTCGCCTTTGAGCAAAGTTTTATCTATTACTAATTCCCAATAGCCTTCTCTTATTTTTTTTACACTAAAAGTGTATTTATCACCCGTTTTTTGTTTTTTACTTCCAAATGGCATAGCACCTGGGTTTTTCTGTAACAATATTTTTCTATTGCCATTTGTACTTTCTGCTTTGTATAATACAATAGTACTGGAAGGGTCATTTATTCCGCCCATCATATCCTGCATCATAGATGGATCCATACCGTTGGCCACCATCATAGAATCTGCCTGTGAATTAGACTTTTTTGCAGATGCTCCGGTAGAAAAAATAAAGGATATTGTATTTGCAGCATTTAACCTTGTTGTTGATTTTCCGCCTTCTATCTGGTAGGCACTTTCGGATCCACCAAAGCCGCCAAGTTTTGCTTTACTTTCAATTTTAGAAGATTTTTTCTCCAATCGCACAGCAGTATTAACGCTGTCTTTTTTCAGGTAATATACTTCTTTACTAAATTCCGGTTCGGGGTATTTTTTGAGGTCGGGCTGCGCACAAACTGATAATGTACACAAGATTGCCAAAAGGGATAGAAAATTTTGTTTCATAAAAAATATTTTAAGATGGACGTTTAATTATTATTTTTTCTTTTATTTTACTTATAGATAAAGGCTGAGGATTAGGTTAATCAATATTTTTCCAATCAATACCAAAAGCGAAAACGGTAAACTCCTTCAGCTCCATATTTTTTACCCATACAAAACCATATTCGCCGGCTTCTAATTGTTCAGGCAATTGTAACTGGTAATTGTCTTTGGAAATCATTTTTACACTGAAGCTCATCAGCTTCCCTTTGGCTTCGTCTTTATCATTCAGCATACCTTCTTTAGAGGTCACGGTTACTTCCCGTTTCTGATCTACCGGTACAAACTGGTAGAGTTTTATGTAGGAAGTAAGGTCAATCACATCACCACTTGTTTTAATAAAAAATACAATATCTTTTTTTGTTGTAAAACGAATCTTTGATGAAGACGCATCCATGCTCAGAAATTGTTTGGCTCCTTTTAGTCCCAGCGTTTTCTTTTTGGTTACCAACAGTGCGTTTGCATTTTCAAGTTTGATGAGTTTATTGCCTTCCTTATCGTAATAGTAAGGCTGATTAATATATTCGGGAACTGGCAATACTAATTCCGGTTTTACAACTGGCTTTGTTATTGTTTTCTTTGCTGCCGGTTTGGTAACATGCTTTACGATGATAGTATCGTAGCGAACCTTTGGTTTTGTTTGTGCCTGAGCATATATAAAGCCTGGAACCAGCAGAAAGAAGAAAATTAGTTTTTCCATTATAGTAAGTTTAATTTTTATGCCAGTTTTTTTTATTCCGATTTTCCAAAAAGAATGACAAACCAAATGTAGATGAATGTTTATCTCAATCTATCCCCCGAAACAGTGAAACTGACAGAACTCCTTTAAACAACCTGAAAATGGGATTCAAAATTTTAGCATCAATCCTGACATATTTTTTTAGTTAGCTAAGTCATACATATTGTACTACAAAAGCAACTGCAACAGAACAAAAGCTACATAATGTCATTGCTCTTCTGTTAACTTCTTAACGGTAATCTTAACGGATACGCCGCCTCCATTTATATCCAGAATCAGTTGCTCGCCTTCTTTAGCTTCAAATTTTACTTGTTGTGGAAAGGCTGACAATAACGAAGCAGCCATTGCATTGCCTGTAGCATTGGTGCCAGTGTACCAGTCCTTTCCACTTCTAACCGGTGGACATTTAAATTGTAACAGCGGAAAAATGGTGGGTGCCCGTTTAAATATTATCTCAACCCAGGCATTACCATCCGGCGATGTGGGCGGAACCACCTTTATACTTTGGGCACCTAATATGTGTACGCTGCCAGGCCCTGATTTTAATTGCGTAACAATGCATTTGCCGGAATAACCTAAGCTTGCATTCGTATTCTTATTTACCTTTTCAATTATTTTAGAATCTTTTCCATTTATTGAGATTACACAACTGCCGGTATCTGAATAATTTACTGCACCCAATTCGCTTCCATTTCTCTCTTCTTGCATACGATGTACTATTGTAATTTCATATGCATTATCATAAATCAGAAGATTGCTTTCCAGAAACATTTCTGTATAGGTAATGGTTTGGCCAAAAACTTTTGTTGTATATCTAAGTCCTTTCAAGTTTGCCCTGATATGTACAGGGTTTTTATCAGGTACTTCCGCAGGTGCTTTATATGTGACGACTGTTTCTGAACCTTTATCAATTGTTCCTACTTTGAGATTGCCATTAGTAATTTCGTTTGCTTTCCATATTGTTGTAAAGGGTATTTTTTTCTTTATAAGAGGACTTAATTCACCGTTTTCTGTAGTAGGTAACTCAGCTACCTCATCCTCTTCAGATGAGATGAGATCAATAGCAAGTGTAATTTGTTTTTTCACTTTCAGTCTGACAGCGGACGGATATAGTTTTATTTTCATAAAATTTGCCCAATCACTGAAGTGGCTAATATTTCCGGTGATTGTTTTTGCCGTTGTATCTATTTTACAATTTTTCAGACTAAACCATTGTCCTTTGTTATCCTGCATAGCAATCCCGGTGAGCAATTGCATGCTGTCTTTTATTTCTTCCTCATCATAATGAAAGATAAGCTGCAGTGGTTTTTTAAATTGTATACCAGATGGTTCCATCCGATAAGCTTTACCATTTCCATTGGCCATCAAATTAGTAATAGGCTGTATGCTGATGGTGGTATTTTTTGGAACAGCCCCATCAGGAATTATCAACTCTATCATGCCATCGGATGATTGTAAGCTACTGCCATCTTTATTTATTTTGATCGCTGTTTTTGTTCCATCAGGTTTACCAACTCCGGTAATAACAGGTTTGGAAGCAGTATCTTCTACTGCATCATTTTGAGCTGTTGTTTTTATAGAAATAAACAACAAAGCAAAAGCGATTATTTTTTTCATATTTTTGAACTATTTAGTACAAATTCAAAGAAAATTATTAAAATTAAGCGCAAGAGTAATGTATCACTCTTTGCTTATTTCAAATTTGTTTTATCAATTACTGTGTAATTACAAATACAGCATTTGCCACGGCATAATCCTTCACCTTAATTAAAGATGTTCCCACGCCGTTTTTAAAAACTTGTGCATTGGAAGTTGAGGTAGTACTGTTAAATTCAAAGCCAGCTACATATACATCTGTGTCTGATACAAAAACTGAATTTGCTTTTAAATAATTATTGCCATTATCTAAAGATGTTGCGGCTCCGTTTTTCCAAACTTTGGCAATAAGTTTTGTGCCGTTACTTTCGTAACCAGCAACATATACATCGTTACCTGAAACAAATATGGAATTTGCTTCGGCATTATACACTCCGTTAGTTAAAGAAGTTGCTACACCGTTTTTCCAAATCTTAGCGACGCTTTTTCCGGCTCCGTTACCCTCGTTGCCAGCTACATATACTTCGTTTCCTAAAACAAATACAGCAGATGCATTGGCATAATAACTTTCATTGCTTAAAGATGTTGCTAATCCATTTTTCCAAATTTTGGCAACAGTTTTCCCTGCCATATTAGCTTCATAGCCGGCTACATAAACATCAGCTCCCAAAACAAATAGTCCATTTGCCCTGGCAGTATTAGTGCCGTTAGTTAGCGAAATGGCCACACCATTTTTCCAAAGTTTGACAACATTTATGTTTAAAGCATTTTCATATCCTGCTGCATATACATCGTTACCAGAAACAAATAGAGCATAGGCTTCGGCTCTTTCAATTCCATTGCTAAGTGAAGTTGCCACACCATTCTTCCATATTTTGGCAATATCTTCTCCTGAACCAGATTCGTACCCACATACATACACATCGTAGCCAGATACAAAAACAGAATTTGCACTGGCATTACTGCTTCCGTTAGTTAAAGATGTAGGCATGCCATTTTTCCATACTTTGGCAGTGTATGTATTACCGTCTCCATCAAGACCAGCCACATATACATCAGTTTTTTTTGGTGGTTGTGGCTCACCTGTATCATTTTTTTTACAGGATATTATTAGTAACAGAGAGGTAGTGAGAATTATTGATAGTTTTTTCATTTTTTATTTTTTTATAATTGTGCTTATTGTTTAGTGAGTTTATCTTCATTATAACTCATTTGCAAAACAGATGGAGAAGGATTTCTTATATCATATCCATTGCAGGGAAAAGCAATTTTTATTTTTCTTCCATCGCTATAATTAAAATGAACAGTATAGTTTTTTACTTCATAGGTGCCAGAGCCGGGGTTAATGGCGGGATTTACACAATCAACATATTCATGGCACAAAACATTTAGAGCTCCTTTATCTGTAAATTTTCCATCGGTAGTAAAACTGATGGAAGGAATTTTTCCGTACGATTCACTCATAGTATAAGTGCCATTAAATCTAGCCCCATCTACAGATTGTAATTTGTAGAAAGGCCAATCTCTTTGGTTTTTAGTAATAATGAGTTTAGTACCTTCTTTTCTAAAAGGGATTTCGCCATAAGGCATTTTCAAAACTCCTCTACCGTTACTGTAGCTGTAGGTTGCCCAATTCCTCTGATTAAGTTCTGCCAGTGCACGGCTGTTAACAGCATCTAAACCCTGTAGCGGAAATTTGTTTCCAAAATAAACCTGACCGTTATCAAAAAAAACTGGAGCGAAAACTTCCAATTTTATACCAGTAGCTGCGCCAGTTGACTGTATAGTGCCTTGCCATATACCTAGCAATCCTCCGCCATTAATAGATCCTGCTGATAATACTGTCGATTTAAAATCAGTAAACTGTACAGAGAATAAGAGATTTTCAATAGCGTTGTGGTAGCTAATCCTGTCACTAGTGTAATAACTTAAATACGATGGTTTGCATTTGGGCCTGGATTCTAAAATGGCTATCCGTTCAAAACGATTATTTACTTTTATCACAAATAATTCAAGACCATATTCAGTTCCAAACTGTGTTCCGTCATTTACTTTAATGCCACCTTTACCACGGATATATTCCCAGCCGTTGAATGATTTCTTTATGGGGTTTTTGCTAAATTTTCCATCGCTCTGGTACATGCTAGTGCCATTGTACATTATAGTTGCTTCTTCATAACTTTTTGCCATTGCCTGTTCTAAAGTACCAGATGCAGTAAGTGGTTGCATTATTTGTATGGCCAGATGCTCATTGGCTGGTAAGTCTGATGGTTTAAATACAACTCCATCTCCAAATACCTGATGGCTCCATCCTGCTGGTGGATTGTATATCATTAACCCAAACTTCCCTGCACTTGAATTTGATGCAGTTGTTACATTATTGTCCGCAGGAGGCTGTGCTTTGTTGCTCACTACGGCTGTTGTTGTTTTATCTAATTCCATTGTTGCAAATAGAGCGTTCAGCACAGCAGTATAAGATTCATCATTAAAGGATGTTCTAACACTCATCGTTTTTCCAAAACCACTTATAAGGGTTAAAAGAATATAACAATCCGTGCCGTCTAATTTTACAGGAGCTGTACCATTTACAATTTTCCAGCCATCTGTTGTTTGTGTTTCTATTTTTGGATTAGGCGCTGCTTTATAAGGGGTAACTACGAACTCCTTCCATTCATTGTTAAAATCTTTTTGGGCATTACCGGTGCTTGCCTTGCTTGCATACATGGCAATTACACAAAAGCTGCCTTTTGTTTCATTGATATTGATATAATTGACTACACCCTGTTTACTATCTTTTTTAAAATCTTTAGGTGCTGTGTAAGTGGCAATATCAAATGTTTCGGTTTGCGCAAATGCGTTTACGAATAATGATGCCATGAAAACAGAAAGTACAACGGAGCATCGCAACAACAGTCGCCATGAAATACTGCTGCTGATAACAAAATTATTATAACCCTTTTTATTAATCTGCTTGTTCATATTGACTTGTTTTAGGATTCCATTCATGTTTGCAAAATGTAGTTACGATTCCATCAGTTGAAAGTTTACGGATATAACTATTGTTTCTGCTGCTGCGGTCAATGATAAATAAATTCCCATTCCTGTCGAAGACAATACCATTAGGCGCATCGAACCTGCTTGTTAATGCTTTTCCATCAGCATAACCGGTCTCTGCGGCACCACCAGGGTTCCCGGAAAATAATAATTTCCCCGTACCCGCTACTGTTGTTACTTTATTATTGGCAATTTTTATAATGCGGTTAAGACGGTTATCAGAGATATAGATGTCGCCATTTTTTGCAATAGCAATTCCACTGGGACTTGTTAGTACTGCAGTTTTAACGTCACCTTCTTTATAAACGGAGTTGAGTATTGTTTTATCGCATTGCCCTGCAACAGTTGTAATAATACCGCTGGGTGGAATTTTTCTGATGCAGTGACTTGCTACACAACAGACAAATAAATTGCCATCTTTATCGCAGGCAAGGCCTCTTGGGTAGTGGAGTTTAAATTCACCTTCATTTCCATTTGTTACTGTTGTAACATTGCCATCTGTCGTTATCTTCCGTATGTAGTAATACCCGGTACTGCCCTTGGCTGAATATTCATTATCTGTAACATATATAGTTCCTTTATTATCAATCGCAATATTTTCAAGATTAACAAAAGCGGCAGTTGCCCGGTTTCCGTCTTTGTACCCTGACATACTACTGCCCGTTACGGTACTTACTAAACCATCCCGGGTAACTTTTCTGATGGCCGGCCCATCTGCTACATATAGATTATCGGCTGAATCAATAGTGATTCCTTTTGCATCGTAAAAACCAGCTTCTTTTCCTACACCATCTTTATTATTTCTACCGCCGCCTGCAAACAGTTCTGCTTGTCCCTGCGGAGAAATTTTTATTATCCTGTTATTTTTACCAGTTACAAAAGCATTACCCTTACTGTCTATTACAATACTGAATGAAAAATTAAATGTATTGTTCAATTTTGGGTTTTGGGCAGCAAGATTAATTGCGGGCAAAAAGGAAAACTGAAATATCAGCCAACAAAAAAATAGGTTATTCATATTCTAATTTTTTATCCGGGTTTATAAATGTTTACGTTTTTGTTTAACTGTACTTCTGGCTTTGGCCCAATCATTCCTTTAAAAGGACCCTCATTAAAATTGCAGCCGGAGTTGATACCAAACGTAGCACTGACACCAGCTTCCTTTTTAGCTAATTCTCTCTTTACTTCTACGGATTTTTTAGAGGCCACTTCTTTTTCTCCTTTTACCTCGGAACCGGCAGAAACTTTTGCCCCAACTTTTAAACCAAAATCTGATACTTTATTATCTCCATCAAAAGTTATAAATAATGTTTCGCTGACACCCACACTTACTTTAGCTTCTAATGGGCCGGCGCTTATTTTTCCGATATCCAACCCGGCACCAATTCCTACACTGAGCGTTGATTGTTTTGTTTTAAAATTTTTCTCATAGCTGAAGACAGCACCCTCTCCGCCACTGAAAGCAATTTTATCACAGTCCAATTCAAACTTTCCTACAATAAAAGGAATTGAAATTTCCAGCGGACATTCTGCTTCATCTATTACATTACTTTCTTTGATAGCTTGTGTTGCTGTAAATTCACAAGGTTTAATAATTTTTGTTTGGCAAATGCTAACCATCATTTCCATATACTTCATTATATACTCATAATACCGCATTTTGAATTTGTCATCACCCAACGGATGAAAGGTGAGATAATGCCAGTAAACCAATTCATCAAAATATTGCTGATATATTTGCCTGCCTTTCTTTTGCCAATCCTCTGTAAGGACAGCAAACTTTGGTAAATATTGATTAGCTAGATTATTATAGGCAGTACATTTTTCTTCTGTAGTAGGACAGTTAGAATTTGATTTTCCTTCTCCACAGTCTTTCTCTCTTTCTGTAAAACCGGTATTTATAATTTTTAGTTTATCCAGATATTCATCTTGAAGTGTTTTAAAGTCTGAGGTATATTTTTTAGTTATTCTTGAAGTAAAATCAGTCAAATCGTTACTATATTCAGTCTGCAATTCTCCGGCCATCACCTCACAAAATTCGAAAAAGGGATGTGCCATAAATTCATCCTTCTTTAATACACGGCCTGCACCATTTGCATTCATTATCTGCATCCCTTTCTGCATTTCTCTCTGGGCCATTTCTCCATATCTTGCTCCATATTGTTGTGCCTGCTTAGTTGCCATTTCCCTAAAAGCTTTATGTTCTGCATCTAATATTGCTGCATTATCTGTACTTGTGCATTGGGCAGGTAAGTCATATTTAAAGAGATTGAAGTATTCAGGAATTTTTACACGGGGCCTCACCAATGCGGCAATTTTTGAACCCTGTTTTATTTTCCTGAGTTTGAGTTGTGCTGGTTTGGAATAGGCACTTTTTATTGACTTTTCAAAATATTCAATTGCTTTTTCTATATGGCCCTTTGTTGCCTCAATTTGTCCGGCGGTGTTACAGGCTTCTGGATGTTCTGGTTCTATTTTCATACAGCGGCCCAAGTAAACCATAGCTGTATCGGTTTCTCCCAGACCTGCATATGCCTGTCCCAGATTATTAAGCACCATTGCATTGGTTGGGTAAGATTGTAAAACGTATTTGAGCAATGGAATTGCTTTTTGTTCAATACCACTCATATTTAAAATGGCGGCACAATTATTCAGCAGTATTCCATCATCAGGCCTGTTACTGGCTGCTTTGATAATTAAGAGTAAGGCTTCTTCCCTGTAATTGGTGTACCAGCCCGTTACTGCGGCATCTCCCATTTTACTGCCATCATTATTATAGTTAGTTGCAATAGACTGAACAGAGGAGGTAATGCCGGGCTGTATTTTTTTTGAAAGCTGCGAATAAATATCATTTAAAAAATTAACCAGTTCAGTTTTCGTAAAAACCTTTTTGGGAAGGGATGCAAGAAGAGCTGTTTGTTTTGCAGGAAATTTCCAATTGTTAACATTGCCGTAAGAACCGGGATCAGAACTGTATAAAGAATTTTTAACCCCATTATTGTCCGGTTGATTTTTTATCGCTTTTTTTACTGCACTCTCATTGCTGTATTTTTTAGCCAGGGCTTGTGCATCCTTTACCATTTTATCTATTTCTGCCTGAGTAGGCTGGGCAAAAGCAGAGTGCAGGGTTATAAAAACTAACAGAAACGAATTGGCTATTAGAATAGATACTTTTTTCATGATTTTCTCCTTGTCTTTCTAAAACGATATAGGTTCAAATGTAGAAGGTTTTTTTATTCCTCCAGTCACCCGAAACAGTGATTCACCAGATCTGGATAAGATTCACCCGAAACTGGTATTTTAAAAGTATTGTTTGATTTAGTGCGAGATAAAAGCAACCTTTATGAACCATAGCAGACTGTCTGATTTAATCAATAAGTATAATGCTACAATTTAAAAACTTTGTTTTATCCGTTATTTTTATTTTGTCTGTGGTCGGTGCGTTTGCACAGGACAAGCAATTAGACAGTTTATTGGTTGCGTTAAAAAAATCAAACCCTGATACGAGTAAAGTAAATCTTCTAAACAAGGTTGTGGCAAAATATCAATATGCTGATCCCCCAAAAGCAATGGATTATTCTTTGCAAATGATTGAGCTTTCTAAAAAATTGCACTTTAACTATGGTCTGGCTATGTCATACAGTCTGGCAGGTGGACTATCAATTGAAAAAAGTGATTTTGAAGAGGGTACTAAGTTTTACACTGAGGCATTGGAATTGGTGGCGAAAGAAAAGGATATAAGGAATAGAAGATTATATGGCCGGATTAAGCAAAGCTTTGGCGTTATAGCGTATTATCAGGAAGATTATTCAACAGCAGTTGAATACTATCTGGAAGCTGCAAAAATTTATAAAGAAATAAATGATGAAGGGCTATTGCTGATAATCTATAATAATCTTTCAAGTGTACATGCAATTATGATTGATAAAAAAAAGGCATTACACTATGCAGAAGAATGTTATTCATTAAGCAAAAAGATAAGGGATCCTTTTAAAATAAGTATGGCATGTGTGGCATTGGCTTCAGCAAAAATCGAATTAAAAGATTACCTGGGTGTTAAAGAATACCTTGTTGAATCTCAAAAAATTGCTGACTCATTGTCTAATTATGTATTACTTGGCAGAACTTATTCTTTATTTGGGCAATTAATGGCTGGAAAGAATAACGATAATAAAAAAAGTATTGACTATTTTGAAAAGGCAATTACAAATTTTGAAAAATCGGGCAGCCAGTTTGAAATTGCCGCGGCACACCAGCGGCTGGGGGAAGCGTATTCTATTTCCGGTAACTATCAAAAAGCAAAAATTAAGATTAGTAAGTCTATCGCAATGGCGAAAGAGTTAGGGGTACTACAGATAGAAATGCATTCATTAAAAAGCCTTAGTGAGCTGGAAGAAAAAAATAATAATCAGGCGGAAGCTTTAAAGCTATTAAAGAATTATAATGTGATTAATGACAGCCTGAATATTGAAGGCAAACAGAAACAGGTTAGCGGATTAGAAGCAAAATATGAGACAAAAATAAAAGAGTTGAAAATTTTACAATTGCAAAAAGAGAAAGAGCTGCAGAAGTTATCTATCAGCAGAAAATCTACTATTAATTATATTTTATTCGGATCTATTGCAGGATTGCTGATATTAGGATTTGTTGGGTTCAGAAACTTTAGTCAGCGACAGAAACTGGCCAGGCAACAGGACCAATTGCAACAACAACAAATTCGGGAACTTGAAAAAGACAAGCAATTAGTAGCTGTTGATTCTATGCTGAAAGGCCAGGAAGAAGAAAGAAGCCGCCTTGCAAAAGACTTACATGACGGGTTGGGCGGTTTATTATCAGGTGTAAAATTTTCAATAAGTAATATGAAAGACAATTTAGTAATGACCCCGGATAACATGATTGTTTTTGAAAGGTCATTGGATATGATCGATACTTCTATCAAAGAACTTCGCAGGGTGGCGCATAATATGATGCCGGAAATGCTCACCAGATTTGGATTGGATGAAGCCGTAAAAGAATATTGCAATATTATCAACACCACTAAATTACTGACAGTAAAGTACCAGTCACTTGGAATGGAGGCAAGATTGGATAAATCAGTTGAAATTATTATTTACCGTATCATTCAGGAGTTGTTGAATAATACCATGAAACATGCCGCCGCTACTGAAAGTTTTGTACAATTGATAAGAGAAGGTAACCGCCTGAATGTGGTAGTGGAGGATAATGGCAAAGGATTTAATATGAACCTGCCGGAAAATAAAGACGGTGCCGGAATTGCAAACGTACGAAGCAGAGTTGATTACCTGAAAGGGCAACTGGATATTCATTCCGAACTGGGAAAAGGAACATTAGTAAATATAGAATTCAAGGTATAATTATGATTCGTGTATTTATTGTAGATGATCATCCGGTAGTGATAGAAGGCATTCATTCTTTATTGCTAAACGAAAAAGATATTGAATGGGCAGGACAGGCCATGAATGCAACGTCTTGTCTTGGTTTTTTTGTAAGCAATACTGCAGATGTAGTGTTGATGGATATTAGTATGCCCGGCATGGATGGTGTTGAACTGTGTTCCATAATGAAAGAAAAGTATCCGGGTATTTTTATTCTGGGTTTAAGCACATTCAATCAGGGACTGTATATTAAAAAGATGATGGAAAACGGGGCATCGGGTTATATATTAAAGAATTCTTCTAAAGAAGAGTTACTGAAAGCAATCCATACTGTTAGTAAAGGCAATATTTTTTTTAGTGGAGAGGCAGGGGAGGCTTTGAAGGAGTACCAGAAATCTTCTGCTGATCAATTGCCGGAACTATCACCGCGGGAAAAAGAAATATTAGGATTGATTGCTGAAGGCTATACCAATCCGCAGATTGCGGAAAAAATATTTTTGAGTTCATTCACTGTGGACAGTCACCGTAAAAATTTACTCGCAAAACTGAATGTGAAGAATACAGCCTGTTTGATTAAGCTGGCCGTTGAGAAGAAACTTATTTAAATTTGTACCGGAACCGAATGCACAGCATCACTCATATCTTTAATCAGCGAAGCATCTTTCTCAATTGCATTACCAACAACGATTACATCGGCACCGGCTTTACAATTTAGGTAGGCTTTTTCCGGTTGTAGAATACCCCCACCAACGATCAGGGGAGCTTCAATATGTTTGGCCACAGCTTCGATCATGCTTTCAGTGATAGGTCGTTTGGCGCCACTGCCTGCATCCATATAGATCAATTTCATACCCAGCATTTCACCCGCCATAGCCGTACACATAGCGATCTCATTCTTATCGGCTGGTACAGGAGCTGCATTACTGATATAGGAAACGGTGGTAGGTGCACCACCATCCACTACGATATAGCCGGTAGGCATTATTTCCAGACCACTCAGCTTAACAAAGGGGGCTGATACCACATGCTGACCGATCAGTAGTTCCGGATTGCGACCAGAAATCAGGGAGAGATATAGTAACGCATCTGCATACTTGCTCACCTGTGAGGGGCTGCCCGGAAAAAGGATGACCGGGATATCACAGTTTTGCTTGATATGCTGCACACATTCGTCGAGGTGATTGGAGATAACAAGGCTGCCGCCAACCAGCAGGTAATCCACTTTGGCAGCCGTGGAAAGCTCGATCAGTTCATCCAGCACCGCTGTATTGACCTTATCGGGGTCTATAAGCACCGCAAAGGATTTCTTCCCCTGTTTCTTCTTATCGGCCAATGCGTTATAAATAGTTGACTTCATCCGGTACTGGTTGATTACTGCAAAAATGCGAAAAACTTCCCGTATTGCCCACTTGAAAAGCAAATAGCTTTTTTTCGCAGAAAACACTTGTGATTCCCCTCTAAAAACAATAACAGGTGGATATAATACATTTTTATGATTGGCCGGCAGAACAGCTACAAAACATACGATCCTGAAGGCAATCCGGATGCAAAATACCTTGCTCACCAGGCTCGTTACCAGCTTTCGTACAGCCCTTCCCGGAAGCTAAGTATTCAGGGCATCAACGAATCGCCTGTTGCCGTAGCCAGAATCAATAAAAATCAAAACAGGTTTGTTGTTTTCCCGCAAGCATTGCTTACGTCAGGTATAAACGAAAATCCAGGTGATTTTTCATACATACTTTTTTTCATAATCCTTCAACAACTGTAACCCTTCGCTGTAAAGGCTTTCCGACGGAGGTCTTAAAAAAAGCGGGCAAAATCAACTGTTACAAGCCATGAAAACGTAAAAACCCTTGCCCCTTTTGCGTTTTAAACCAATGTTAAGGGAATATGAATTTCTTAGTGTACCCGGACTGATTTTCCAAAACTTTTTTATCAGTAAAAGCTTTACCCACTGTGAAGAAGTCATCTGAACCAGCACAGGCTTGCATTGGGGCAAACCCGGCATCGCTTATCCACATTATGTGAATATCTCTAGCTATGAATTAGGAATAATTAAAAATATTTTCGAAGGACGTTACCAGTTACAGTTACTTAACCCGTTAGAAATTCTTTTTAGTTATGGCTACCAAAACCAAAGCATCCGCAAAAAGCGGCTTGCAGTTTTCCCGTCGCTTCACCCGTGACGACGTCCCTGTATTTGATATGTTTGAATATGATTACCGAACGTCGGTGATCCGAAACCCGAGTGGTGAAGTAGTCTTCGAGATGAACAATGTAGAAGTACCGAAACAATGGAGCCAGATCGCTACTGATATTCTTGCCCAAAAATATTTTCGTAAAGCCGGTGTTCCTCAACCCGATGGAAGTTTAGGAAGAGAAACGTCTGCTAAACAAGTAGCTCATCGTCTTGCCAATTGCTGGAGAGTTTGGGGTGAACGTTATGGTTATTTTGCCGGAGAAGCTGATGCACAGGTTTTTTATGAAGAGTTAGTGTATTCTATACTCAATCAAATGTGTGTGCCTAATTCACCACAATGGTTCAATACCGGTTTATATGAGAGCTATGGTATTGCAGGTAAGCCACAGGGTCATTATTATGTGGACCAAACGGATGGCCAATTAAAAAAATCACAGAACGCCTATGAGCGTCCTCAGCCGCATGCCTGCTTTATCCTGAGTGTGAATGATGACCTGGTGAATGAAGGTGGTATCATGGACCTTTGGGTGCGGGAAGCCAGAATCTTCAAATATGGTTCCGGCGTTGGTACCAACTATTCTAACCTGCGTGGTGCCGGTGAAAAATTAAGTGGTGGGGGAACTTCCTCCGGCCTTATGAGCTTCTTAAAGATCGGTGACAGGGCTGCTGGCGCCATCAAATCAGGCGGAACGACACGTCGTGCTGCTAAAATGGTTTGTTTGGATTTGGATCACCCTGAGATCGTTGACTTCATCAACTGGAAAGTAGAAGAAGAAAAGAAAGTAGGTGCCCTGATCGCTGCGGGTTATCCTTCTGGCTACGAGGACGAAGCATACAGAACAGTCAGCGGACAAAATTCCAATAACTCTATCCGTATTCCCAACTCGTTCTTCAAAGTATTGGAAGAGGATGGCGATTGGGAATTAAAAGGAAGAATGGATGGACGGGTTATGAAAAAAATTCCTGCAAGAGAATTGTGGAACCAGATATCCTATGCGGCCTGGCGTTGTGCTGACCCCGGAACACAATATAACACAACCATCAACGAATGGCATACCTGCCCCGAAGGTGGCGAAATAAGGGCTTCCAATCCCTGCAGCGAGTACATGTTCCTGGATAATACGGCTTGTAATCTTGCATCAGCCAACCTGATGAAATTCTTTGATACTACCAACAACCAGTTTGATGTAGAAGGATATGAATACAACTGCCGTTTGTGGACCGTTGTATTGGAAGTATCTGTATTGATGGCACAGTTCCCTTCTAAAGAAGTGGCGCAACTGAGTTATGAGTACCGGACACTCGGATTAGGTTATGCTAACCTTGGAACAATGCTGATGGTTAGCGGTATTCCGTACGACAGTGAAGAAGCAAGAGGTATTGCCGGTGCTATAACAGCGATCATGACCGGTATTTCTTATAAAACATCAGCGGAAATGGCCCTGGTGCTTGGTACTTTCCCAAGATATGAAGAGAACAAAGCTCATATGATGCGGGTAATGCGTAACCATCGCCTTGCTGCGTATGATGCTGATGAATTTGAAGCACTGAGCCTTAAACCAATGGGCATAAAAGCACAGCATTGCCCGGACTATTTATTGAAAGCTGCCTGCAAAGCATGGGATGATGCAGTAGAGATGGGAGAAAAATATGGTTACAGGAACGCACAGGCAACCGTCATTGCTCCAACCGGAACAATTGGTCTTGTAATGGATTGTGACACTACCGGTGTAGAGCCGGATTTTGCCCTGGTGAAATTCAAAAAATTATCTGGTGGTGGTTATTTCAAGATCATCAACCAATCAGTTCCTGCTGCATTAAAGAACCTGGGTTATTCTGCAAAAGAATCAGAAGCGATCATTAAGTATGCGACCGGGTCTGCATCATTTGCCGGCGCTCCTTTTATCAATCACCAGACACTGAGTGAAAAAGGTTTCATCGCAGATGAAATCAAACGGTTGGATGCAGCTGCAGTAACTGCTTTTGAAATTGGATTTGTATTTAATAAATATACATTGGGAGAAGAGTGCCTGCAACGTTTGGGCTTTACGCCTGAACAATACAATGATCTTGAATGGAGCCTGCTGGAAGCCCTGGGTTACAACGATGATCAAATTGAAGCCGCTAATGATTATGTATGCGGAACCATGATGCTTGAAGGAGCTCCTTTACTGAAAGAAGAACATTTGCCCGTTTTTGACTGTGCCAACAAATGTGGAGCGAAAGGTGAGCGCTATATCCATGCGCATGGCCATATCCGCATGATGGGAGCTACGCAACCCTTTATCAGTGGTGCGATCTCCAAAACCATCAACCTGCCCCATGAAGCGAAGGTGGAAGAAATTGCTGACTCGTATTTATTGAGCTGGCAGCTGGGTCTGAAAGCAAATGCCCTGTACCGCGATGGTTCTAAATTATCACAACCGCTTAGCAATAAAAGCGACAAGAAGAAAAAAGAAGCGACTGCTGTGGAAGAAGAAACAGTAATGAATACCCAGCAACCGGAATCCAATATTGTTGATCTCGGAAAATTAACCGTTGAAGAACTGTTGGAAGAAGTACAGAAAAGAGTACAGGCTTCTCCTGATACCAAACTGAAAAGAAAACTGGCCAGCATCGTTGAACGTCGTGCATTACCCGCCAAACGCCGCGGCTTTACACAAAAAGCAAAGATCAACGGACAGGCCATCTTCCTCCGTACCGGTGAATACGGTGACGGAACATTGGGAGAGATCTTTATTGATATGGCGAAGGAAGGTGCTACCATGCGCAGTATGATGAACTGTTTCGCTATTTCTATTTCTATCGGGATGCAATACGGTGTACCATTGGAAGAGTTTGTTGATAAATTCGCCTTCACAAGATTTGATCCATCCGGGTTTGTAGAACATCCGAATATTAAATCAACTACGTCTATTGTTGACTTTATTTTCCGGGTATTGGGCTATGAGTACCTGGGACGTACAGACCTGGTTCATGTCCTGGACAAGCCAGAAGTGATGAATACCGGTGCAGATGAATGGGATGAAGTGCCTTCGAACCCATTGGAATATGTAAAAGACCCTGAGTTGTCAAGCGTTCGTGTTACCCCTTCATCAGGTACGGTAGCGCTACAGCCGGTTAAGAATCTACGGACAGCGTATACCGTAAAAACAGATAGCGGGGCTGAAGCCATGAATGCGGGCCTGAAAAATATGCAGAGTGATGCGCCGGCCTGTAATGTGTGTGGTCATCTCATGATGCGCAGTGGTACTTGTTACAAATGCCTGAATTGCGGCAACCAGGGTGGTTGCAGTTAAATAAGCACAAGGACGGAAAACCAAATAAAAAGTGTACCCATTAATTCTACATCCCGGCGAACTGCCGGGATGTTTTGTTTTAAAAATACCACTTTCGGGTTATAGGAGGGCTTCAAGAATTCGGTTACCTTAATTGTAAGTTTCGTATTTTAAACCTAAAATTTTCACTTATGAGAAAATTATTAATCAGGGGGGGTATTATTAATACTTTCTTTCCTTACTATTAACGCTAGCGCAAAAAATCTTCCTGCTATCTTCATTTCCTCGTCCTCAAATGATTTGACTGACCGATTGGTTGCAGATAAGGATTTTCAGGAATTATCTATTTCTGCCTATCATTTAATTAGCAAAGTCCAAAACACAAGATCAGGTGTAATTTTTCAAAAATATTTCCAGAAAACAATTACAGATGCAGAACTTATCCAATTATTAAAAAGTATTGGATATGGTTCAAAGGACGAATTTACTTCTGAATTGAAGAAAATGTACCTGCATAAAATTGAACTTATCCGTAGGTTTGCTGAACTCACAATTACTGATAACAAAGGGGCTATTGAGTCTGCAGCTAAAAGAGTCGTTGAAATTGCAGCAAAACCCAATCCTCATACAACTTCTGAGTGTTGGCTATTGTATTTGACAATGCTTACAGCATGCTCACAGGGGTGTGAAATCTATGCTGAAAATTGGGAAAATTGTATGATGGATTGTACTATTTATGTATCATCTATAGTTTCAACATGTTTTCTTCTTGCTGATTAGAACACTATAGGTAGTCAGTGGTTTTCACTGACTACTTTT
>JAWXCO010000091.1:0-4805 GCA_034408705.1 Bacteroidota bacterium | reverse complement strand
TTTGCTTTTAACCTCTGAATCTGGCAGATTTTTATCCACTGCTTTTGCTATAAAGCCCAATGAAATCAATACTTGTTAATGTTTTTGAGGGACGACTAATTACTACGTTGCGATATTGAAGGGGAAAAGCGTATTTGAAAGCGTTCAACATTCTTTCACCTAAATCATCTCCCTTCTGTTCTTGTTGAGCGAAACCTGCTTCACTCCATTTATCTCCCGCTTCCACAAAGTCAGAATAGAAAACTGCTTTGTCACAGTCCACATCCATTGCAATGATTCGGGTATAACGTAACATTATCTTGTAAATACCCAAAGCTTTTTCATCACCCAGAGATTTAGCAAGGCGTGTTTTCACTTTTCCCAATACAGGGTTTTTTACAAATACCATTAATAGTCTGTCAGATCGCACGTTTCAATTTAATTAATGCTCTAATAACTGGAGATAGTCCCCTCTTTAGCTGAAACAATCAATTGGTTGCAGACCACCCGGTTTCCTGACAAATTCCTCACCGTTTGGTTAAATTATTTGGATCGAGTTTCTTATGCGTAACTTAATCAGGCTTTTATATCTTCTTGTTCTTTTGCCAATCATAAAATATACCGAATGCGAAAGCAGGTGTTCTGGTAATATACTGGGTCTTAAAACCTCCGCCTAAAGACCAATTAAGCCCCAGACGTTCATTAATGTTGTAAGAAAATTTAAATGCCCATGCAAAATACTGTTGGTCATTGAGGTATAGACCTGTTTGCAAGTTATTGGACAAACCAGGATCTGCATCATTCCGACTGCCATTGTTAATTGACTGCCTTGCGTCCAATAATATGGCAATCCAAAAAGGCTTTTTAAGCTTATAACCAAGTTCAAGAGCGGCTCGCCATTCATCACTATAATCATTGGTTCTGAAAGCATATGCAGCCATTAATTAGGAATAAAGACGCTCAGAGTAACCGAAGCCAACGTGAGCTGTAGGTATAATTGACCAACAATCGTAGCCAGTTCTCAAACCGGTTTCGTTCCTGTATTTTGAAGTGGGCGCCTCGCTCTTTATGCCACCGGTAAGAATAACTTTGTTTTTCTGGTAAAACTTATACTTCAGCTCCATGCTTGCATTTCCCAAACATATCATGCGTCCGGAGGGCAAAGTAACTGAGTCTCCACCTGACCGAATGGACGACCCCGTTTGTACATATTTAAACGGCCAATTCAGTACGACTGCCAGATTATTAGTTATGCCATACTCTGAATAAAGTTGCAAGGTAATATCCGAAACTCTTCGATGGAGCGATATGCCGCCACTTTGATCAGATAGGGTGCTATATATGATGGGGCTGACCGAACTAATGAAAATCCCCTTATGCTTCATTGGCGTCCAATGTCCACCTGCATAACCAGGTGCAATAGTAAACTGTAAGATAAATAGTGTAAGGAATATCCTAAGCAGTTTATTAAAAAAGTAAATGAACATTTTATTGAAAGTTGTTTATGTTACTAGTGGCAAGAAGTCTTAAAAAAGTCGGTTATTATTTTCAGGTTACCAAGTAAATACCGGCAAAACAAAGGAATGAACATGGAGAATTGATTTGCCCTGTATGTAAATGCAAATAAAATATTTTCTTTGAGATTGTCAGGTCTTGAAAATTCAGACAACTAATATCGTTTGAATACCTGTCTTATTGCGAAAGCTAATGCTGGAGCCAGCTCATGTAAAAATAAAAGCAAAATGATTCTTAGGGTTTTCAGGTGCATTATTTTTTCTGCTACTCTTCTTGTGCTACATGGCAAGGTGCGCGGGCAGGGTCCCATTGACGGCTATCTGAAAGGCAAGGGAATGTTGGATATTGCTTTATCCTACACCTATTCGAGCAGCAACAAATATTTTGGCGCAGATAACAAACAATTTGACCTGGAATATGAATCACATACCGCAGGGCTTTTCACCGAATATGGTATAAGCGATAAAGTGGATGCGGTTTTGACACTTCCGTTTGTCATTACAGAGGAGGAAAAGAATTTCCAGGATTTGGGCCTTTTCATAAAGTACCGCCCGCTGTACGTTCAGGTGAAAGAGAAAAATAAATTAGGTATCATCCTGAGTACAGGCTACAGTTTTCCGGTTTCGAACTATCAACCTGACGTGACGGGCGCTTTGGGTCAGCGGGCGCAGGTCATTCCGCTGAAGGCAGTGGCTCAATTTGAATTTGAAAAAGGCACGTTTATCAACTTCACAGGAGCTTACCACCTCAGGGTGGACAGGCTTTCTGATGCCACCATTGAGGAGGCGCAGGCTGCCAATCCTTTGTTCCAGCCCTCGCGCCCCGGCAATTTCATGACGCTGATGCTGAAAGGCGGTCTGGCAGCACAGTATTACTATTTTGACTTGTATGCCGAGTATCAAAAAACTTTTGACGGAGTGGATTTCGAAGACAGTATTGTGAAACCTTCACAACTTTATGCCGTTGACTATCTGAAATTAGGCGCAGGATTTTACTATTCAATTGATTCTCACACCGGCTTTGCGCTGAATGCCGCTTATATTCCCGCAGGTAAAAACATCGGCAACATTTTTTCCTTCTCCGCCTCACTGATCATGAAAATACAGACGAATAAAAAGCGGAAGCCGAAACTATAGCACGAGCCATATGACTAAAAGATCAGCGCTAATTATTATCGGTTCCCTGGTCACCTTATGTGTGTTCATTCTATTCGGCTTCCGGGTACTTGGGCAAATTATTTTCAAACGAAATCCAGACATGCGCTTCCGAGAATCAAATGTAACGGCTAAATCCGTTAGATATTTTCAAAATGGATTTCACCTTGAAGGGATTGAAGTGGGAAGCGACTCAATGCCTTTGGTGGTTTTTGTTCACGGGTCACCCGGCTCATGGACCGACTATCTGGATATTCTGACTAACAAAACGCTAGTTTCTAAAACAAGGATGATTGCCTTTGACCGCCTTGGTTATGGCGGGTCTTCACAGGCAGCGGAAACATCTCTGCAAAAACACGCAGCGAGCCTCGCGGAAATGTTGCAACAAAAGTACCCCGGGGAAAAAGCGGTTTGGGTGGGACATTCTTACGGAGGGTCGGTTATTGCACGGCTGGCGATAGATTACCCGGACGTGGTGAATGGAATGGTGATCGTGGCAGGCGCCATTGATCCTGAACTTGAAAAAAAAGAATGGTTCAACACGTTGGCATCCTGGAAAATCATACAATGGATATTGCCTGGAATCCTCGTTCAAAGCAACAAAGAGATACTGGCTTTAAAAAAGGAACTGGAGGCGATGCTGCCTCTTTGGGTAAATATCAGCGTACCGGTCACAGTTATTCAAGGCACTGCGGATAGGCTAGTTCCACCTGGTAATGCAGTGTTTGCTAAACGGGTTTTGGTAAATGCCGCTCCTTTGGTGGTTAGGGAAGTTGATAAAATGGGGCATTTTGTTCCGTGGCAAAATCCGGAATTAATCCATGAAGCCGTTGTCGAACTTATTTCCGCTTCCACCAAAGAGTAATCCTCTTGAGTTCAGCCTTGCAATAAATCAATGGCAGTTAATTTTTATAAACAGGTATTATTTCTTAAACGGATAAATGACCTGATTGAAAAAAGTAGAAGGAAATTGCTTCACTCCCTTGAATCCAAGCGGCACGTGAACACAATCATTCGGGATGTATGCTGTGCCGGAACAACAGCCATTCCATAATGATCAGCAAGCGCCTGGAAGTTTTCGTTGATCTGGGGTTCAAATCTGCTGCTCTTGGTAACAACTGATTTAAGATTGTCTGGTACGATGGCAAGCGGTGCTCTGCCAAAAAAATGCAGTGCGTTCTCACTGGCCGGTATTAAATCTTCCATGTTCTGACTCTCCACAACTTCTACATAGGTTAGCTGGCTCGCACCAAGTATGGCTACAAACACTTCCACCTTTTAAATTTCCCCGGTCAATGGATCAACTACCTCAAGTTTCTCACCGGCAAAATCAATAAACATTTTGTCACCTGCCTTATGCACTATGTGCATGGAAGGGTGCGAGCGATTTTTGTAGAGATTGTCATGTTTGTAAAATGCAGTGCTTTGATATCCCTCCGGATACTGCTCGAAGTATTTCTGCTATAACCGATGAAGTGTTTCGCATGGAAACTTCAGTTGTTTTTCCACATCCGGAAAAACTGCATAAAGTGTTTTCTCCCGCTCAGTAGGCTCCATCGGGGGGGCTGATGAAACAAAGCATCCAGATTTTTATCGCTGAGAAGAGATAATTCCTCCCAGGTGGTTTGCATGTACCGGTATCGCTCTAGGTACTTCATGATCGTAGATCGTGAAACACCGGTCCGCTCACTGATTGTTCGTGTACCCGTTTTGTAGAAGTACATTTTTAGAATTTGTCGTAGTTTGCTTATGTTGATGTTTTTGTTTGCCATAATTAAATTTGATGAGTAGTACTTATAAAGCACCAATTACCAAATGAAAATACAGTCCGCAAAACAGCAGAGCAATCAATTAATTCAGGGGGGTCTTCTTTGCCGCGGAAAGAGTGGTATTGTTTGACGCGGAATTACCGGTCTTGCCAGCGCGGATTATCTACTTCCTGTCAACCAGTCTTTTCTCTTTTTGTACTTTTCATGCAACAAAGCCGCTTTAAGTTGAAAATTGTTCGTAAGAAATACGCAGTATCTGCCTTGCTCTTCATCGTAAAATTTTATGCGCCTCAATTTGTCAGGATAATCTCTGAAGGCATAATAATTTTTCAGATGAATGGTTTGGTCGCATTTTACACCGGTAGGTTTTTCTACCGGATGTGAATAG
>JAWXCO010000090.1:0-27244 GCA_034408705.1 Bacteroidota bacterium | reverse complement strand
CCACCACCTCCACCACCACCAGGTCCTTTATTTCCACCGATAGCTCTGGCAGGACCTGATTTGCGAATACGGGATATTGGCTTCATGTGGTTAGTGGGGACCTACACACATTATACAAACCCTCCTTCCACGGCTACGTGGAGAAAAATAACGGGACCTGATTGCCTGATCAATACTCCCGATGCTTATATTACCCAGGTGTCGTCATTTACACCGGGTGTTTACACATTTGAGCTGACTGCCAGGAGCTTGGATGGGTTAACTGGAAAAGATACGGTAATAATTGAAGTAGAGAATCTGCCATCACGAATATTGGCTTTTAATACTGTGCAAGGCCTGTCTGGTCCAAATGGAGATTTTATAACGATTCCACTGAACGCCGAAGTATTTAATGAAATTGATTATGTAATGGTTAAAGAGGTTGAAAGGGGAGGGGTAGTGCATAATTGGGAGCCAGTTGTGTTCAATTTTCCACCGGCAAATTTCCCGAATACTGGTACTGGTTATTGGTACACGAAGGATTTGATAAACGAGATCAGCATTGTGGGACAAATTAGATTTTCAGGACAGTATGATGTTCGGATTTATTATTGATAGGGCAATAAGTTATTGGGCGTTTTTCATATCGGCCTTTTGTTCACTTTTTGCACTGACAGAAGGAATGCGGAGCAGGTCCAGCATCTCATTCAAAAAACGATCTTTATTCTTTTCCTGGTAATCTTTCCAAAGTTGGGACATATCAATAGATTTTTCGGATGGCGAAGATAGGGGGAGTTTGGGGTTTATGGATTGTCGTTTAAGGTTGTTTTAGGGTTTGGGTTCTTATTTTTTTGACAAACTATCCTGCTTTACCAGCTTCACGGCTACCAATATTTCATTTAAAGACACAGTTCGGGGTTAGACGGGTGCAACCATTTACCCAATTCTTAATATCTTGCCTGAAAGCTCATCATTTTTAATCTTAAACAATGCGAAAACTACTTTTCCTGGCTATCATTATCGCGTCTATAAAGGCTACTGCCCAACCGAAATTTGATAGCGTCACCATCAGCCGGTTCCTGATTAATGACAATTTATTGGGTGTAAACTGGAAGGATACGCTGAAAGCAGGATATTATCCCAACTATCTCGGCCCTCAAACAACGATTGAAGTTAGAGCGGTCAAACCGACCAGGGGATATACGCCATTGGTATCATTGATCCGGAGCATTGAATCAAATGGTACGGGGGATGTGTCCAAATGTTTTATACCAAGGCACAGCATGAACTTTTACCTGGATGGAAAGATCAACCGTTACCTGCTGGTTTGTTTTGAATGCGACGGGTTGCGCTTTAGTGATGATCCGGCAAAGCCTTTTATCAGGCATGTTAAACACCGGGAAACACAGATAACCGAATTAAAGAAGTTCTTTAAGGAGCTACTTTAACCTTATTCTGCCTTTTTCTTTTTATTATGCTTCGTGGTGAATTCGTTACTGATATCATTCATTTGAGAAGTTACCGCCTTGCTGACCATTTTGGCGCCAAAGCGATCCTTAATATCATCCACTGCTTTATATAGATTTAATTTCTCTACGGTATTTTCAAACAGGTTCATTTGCATGGTCATTGGAATAAACTGGCTGAAACGAACACCCAATAAGCGAACCGGTCTTTTTTTCTGGTAAGATTTATTAAAGAGATCTTTTACTTTGGCAATTAAGATATCGTCAAGCGCTGTATAATCAACCGTTTCCTGCCGGGAGGTAGTTTCAAAATCTGAGTACCGGATCTTCACTGTTATACAGCCCGTTAATTTCTCATCTTCCCGTAATGAGTAAGCTGTTTTTTCAGTGAGCCTGACTAATTCCTTATGTAAAAATTCAACATCCGTATAGTCGGTGTCAAAAGTATTTTCATGGCTCATGCTTTTTTGTTCCCAGTCTGTGGTGATCTCCGTACTGCCAATACCCTGCGCTTTATGCCAGAGTGCTTCCCCCCATTTGCCGGAGATCCTTTCCAAATGTTCAATTGGTGTTTTGGCAAGATCTTCGATTGTATAAATGCCATAGGATTTCAGCTGCTGTTCCGTCTGTTTGCCCACGCCATTTATTTTTTCAATACCCAGCGGCCAGAGGAACGCTGTTTCTTTTCCATGCGGAATTTCAAGAAACCCATTTGGTTTGGCTTCGTTGGTCGCCATTTTGGCAATGAACCTCGCTGACGCAATTCCACAGGAAATAGGAAGCCCGGTCTCAGCAGTGATGTGTTGCCGCAGTTCTTTTGCATACTGACTCACACCAAAAAATTTATCCATACCACTCAGGTCAATATAAAATTCATCGATACTGGCTTTCTCAAACAACGGAACTTTTGCTGCAATAATTTCTGTTACCCACCGGGAATATTTACTGTACTGGTCACGGCTGGCATTCGTGATGATGGCCTGCGGGCAGAGCTGCATGGCTTTTTTCATCGGCATAGCAGAATGGATCCCAAATTTTCTGGCTTCGTAGTTACAGGCTGCTACCACTCCTCTTTCATAACCGCCCACCAACACTGGCTTACCTTTTAGGGAGGGATTGTTTCTGATTTCTACCGACACAAAAAAGGAGTCAAGATCAAAATGAGCAATATGTTTTTTAGCTGTGGACATTTTTTCAAAGTTAGCACAACTCGGAAAGACAGGAAGTCATGAATCTGGGGAAGCAGGAAAGAAATTCGATGATTGTATGAATTTTTTTCAGGCAGCCAGTCTTTCCAACTTTCCTCCCTCCAACCTATATTTGACCTATGAACCTCGGGTGGCTAAAAACGGGCATAGGCCCATTGCAGGATCTGCTGACTTTTTTGACCAGGGAAGGCAAGACGAATGATGTGATCAAAAACAGGTGATCCGGGAACTGCGGAACAAACTCAATATTTTCCGGAATGCTTTTCTCAATGAAGTGGCGGCCGATATCATGATCGATATGCTGGCGAATGAAATGATCAAAAAAGGAGTGGAGACCAATTTCAAATCCAAAAAATTAAAACCGGGCAGCATTGAACCCTATCATGTTTTCGACGATCGCAACAAAAAATACATCGGTTGGGACGCAGAGAAACTCGTGGATAAAATTGATGAGAAGATCGAGGAGTTGAAAAGTATTAAAAAGATGAACGGCAATAGCGTAGAGAAAGTAAAGAGCAATGTGTCACTAAAGCTGAGTAATCTTTATTACCGGATGAAGCTGCTGGCCGATTTTATCCGCGGACCTAAATAAGGTAGATATCGAGAAGCCCGTCGGGTAATTCCACCCACACTTCTTTTTTCGTATGATTTACTTTTTGCAGAGTTTCCTCATGTAAGGGAATCAGCACTTCTTTGCCATTTATTTCTAACCGGCATAAAAGCTGGTGAGGTTGTTCAATGAGTTCGAGAATGGGTCCCAGTGATTCTTTATTGTTGATAATGGTATAGCCCAATAAACTTGCCGGAGCCGTCTTTGCCGCAAACTTTTTAAAATCCGTTTCAGGAACCCATACTTCTTTTTGGGTGAGTTTGTTTGCCGCCTCTCTGGAATTAATACCTTCGAGTTTCAGGTAGATTTCTTCTTCATTCTTGATCTTTGTTGCTTCCACGAACCAGGGCAGGAAAGAAGTTTTTTTCTCTTCGATAAAAATAGCCGCTAAGCCTTTCAACGATGTTTTTTTTCCCAGCTCATGCTTGAGGAGCAATTCTCCCTGCAAACCATGCACTGCCACCAATTTTCCTATTTTAAAATATTCTGTCATTTTTTATAACGAATGGACACGAAATTACACAGCCAGCTCCGTATTACCGGGGAATCCTAACTCTTGAATGAACTTGCTCTTGTAATGATAGTTAGAGTTCTCTGAAATGCCCGGTGCAATTAAAGGACAATGAACCTGATAACTATCGGGTGAGTGGCTATACACTCGATGATAGTAGCAATGCAACCAGGCCCATCATTTTCTTTATTCAGGTTAATTAGCGAGCTTTCATGGCTACACAAAAAAATCCCGTACCGATTATATCGGAACGGGATTCATGAACTTTCAGGATGAAGACTTTTTATGCTTCGCCACCAGCTTCTCCCTCAGTCCTTCTTTCAGGTCTGCGACCTGGCATTGGACGTCTGGATCTTTTGTTGCGGTAGGCATCTTCCTGGCGTTTTTTGATTTGTGCTTCATGTTCTGCACTCCACTTGGTGAATTTTTCCATAGCGGTAGCATCATCAAACAGGCCCAGCCCCACACCACGGAGCAAGTGCTTCAGGTATAATACACCTTTAAAGCTCAGGATTCGGCGAACGGTGTCTGTTGGTGTAGCACCTTTGTTCAGCCACTCCAATGCTTTCTGGCGGTCCAGCTGAACTGTAGCCGGAACGGTCAGGGGATTGTAAGTACCTAATTTCTGGATGAATTTGCCATCGCGGGGAGCCCGGGAGTCGGCAATAACGATAAAGTAAAAGGGTCTCTTTTTGGACCCGTGTCTCTGCAGACGGATTTTAGCTGACATTAAATAGAAATTTAACGTTGTTAAACAATAATTGTTATCCCGATAGCTATCGGGGCCGGTTGAAACCGGACAGCAAATATAGGGCTGAAAGGGGAGAATGCAAAAGGAAAGTCGGGAGTAATAGTCAAGTGTCGGAAGTCAATAGCCTATACTTCTGGCTCCCGGCTCCCGACTCAAGACTATCTCTTCATCCCCGGCATCATCCTACCCATCGCTCCCATTTTGTTCATATTCTTCATCATTCCCTTCATTTGCTCAAACTGCTTGATAAAGGCATTTAATTCATTGATGTCTTTTCCGGCTCCTTTGGCAATACGTTTTTTACGGCTGCCATCGATCAGGTCCGGGTCAGCCCGTTCTTCCGGAGTCATGGAATTGATCATGGCTTCAATGCCTTTGAACGAATCATCATTGATATCAATATCTTTCATCTTACTGCTTACACCGGGTATCATACCCAGCATATCTTTCATATTCCCCATTTTCTTGATGGCTTCCAGCTGGGTTTTAAAGTCAGCAAAATCAAATTTATTCTTGCGGATCTTAGCTTCCAGTTTTTTGGCTGATACTTCGTCAAATTGTTCCTGCGCTTTTTCTACAAGGCTGGTAATATCTCCCATGCCCAGGATACGTTGGGCCATCCTTTCGGGATAGAACACATCCAGGGTATCCATTTTTTCCCCGCTGCTGGTGAATTTGATGGGTTTGTTGACCGTGTATTTGATAGAAAGAGCCGCACCACCCCTGGTATCACCATCCAATTTGGTCAGCACCACCCCGGTGAAATCCAGTCGTTCATTAAAGGCTTTGGCCGTATTAACGGCATCCTGGCCCGTCATACTATCTACTACAAACAGGATCTCCTGTGGATTGACCGCATTTTTTACATTGGCTACTTCGGCCATCATCACTTCATCCACGGCCAGGCGGCCGGCGGTATCGATAATGAGTACGTTTTTGTTTTTGCTCCGTGCTTCTTTAACGGCATTACGGGCAATATCCACCACATCTTTATTCTCATGTTCTATATGCACATCCACACCGATCTGTTCACCCAGCACCCTCAATTGCTCCATCGCTGCGGGGCGATAGATATCGGCTGCTACCAGCATAGGGGAGAGGCCTTTCTTTGTTTTCAGGAAATGGGCCAGTTTACCGCTGAATGTTGTTTTACCACTACCCTGCAGCCCTGCGATCAAAATGATAGCGGGGTTTCCTTTAGCATTAAAAACGGCTTCCTGGCCGCCCATTAGTTCGGCCAGTTCATCTTTGACGATCTTGGTCATCAACTGACCCGGCGAAATGGCATTGATAACCTTTTCACCAATGGCGTGTTCCTTCACTCTGTCCGTAAAGTCCTTGGCTATTTTATAATTCACATCCGCATCCACCAGGGCCCGGCGGATCTCTTTTAAAGTAGTCGCAATATTGAGTTCCGTAATACGACCCTGGCCTTTGAGATTCTTAAAGGCGCTTTCTAATTTATCCTGTAAACTGTTGAACATATATCACGGATTATGGGATTTAAAATGGATTTATTGAATTAATCTTTATTGGTATGAATATATCTTTTGAAGAAAAGACTTGAGCTCCCGAAATTTAAAAGTAATCCTATTTCGATTTTAAAAATCCGCAGGTAATTAAGTATTTGGTTCATTTCTGATTGATCAACTTCTTTAAGGGCTTTTAATTCCAGAAGCACAACTTCTTCAACTAACAGATCAAGCCTTCTTTTATGAATAACTTTTCCTTCGTAAATAATATCTCTTGCAACTTCTTCTTCACAAGTGATACGAATTTTTCGAAGTTCAATTATTAAAGCCCTTTTATAAACTATTTCTGGAAATCCAGGGCCAAAATGGCGATGTACCTTCATGGCGCAGCCTATAATTTTTTCAGTCAACTCATGATATTTTAAATTTTGTATTGCCATAAACAAAAAAAAAGAATGTAACCAATGAAGTTACATTCTTTTTAAATTTTTGCAAAGATAGAGCGAAAGAGTAGAATTAATTTCAGAGAAATCCTTTTTAATCGTTTAATCCGCGACTAGGTGCCGAGGTAGGTTCTTAACAGTTTGCAGCGGTTGGACGCCTTCAACTTGGTAATTGCCTTGTCTTTGATCTGCCGTACCCTTTCCCGGGTCAGGCTGAATCGTTCTCCGATATCTTCCAGACTCATGGGGTGGTCTACCCCGATACCAAAGAAGAAGCAGATCACGTCTTTTTGCCGCTCTGTCAGTGTTTTAAGGCTGCGGTCAATTTCGGTTTTCAGCGATTCATTATGGACAAGCACTCCATCTGTTTTTTCTGCATTGGTGTTCTCCAACACGTCGATCAATGTGTTTTCTTCACCTTCAGAAAGGGGAGAGTCCATACTCACATGACGGCCATTTATACCCAGGTTGGCGGTTACCTCTTCAATATCCATTTCAAGTACTTCAGCCAGTTCTTCTGGTGAAGGCTCCCGTTCAAATTGCTGTTCCAGCAGGGAATAGGCTTTCTGGATCCGGTTGGTCAACCCCACTTTATTCAGGGGCAGACGGACGATCCGGGACTGTTCGGCCAGTGCCTGTAAAATACTCTGTCGGATCCACCACACGGCATAGGAGATAAATTTAAAACCCCGGGTTTCATCAAAACGCTGGGCCGCCTTGATCAGGCCAAGGTTTCCCTCGTTGATCAGGTCCGGAAGCGATAAGCCCTGGTTTTGATACTGCTTAGCTACGGATACAACAAAGCGCAGATTGGCCTTGGTCAGTCTGTCTAAAGACTTTTGGCATCCTTGTTTGATCAAGACTGCCAGTTTCACTTCTTCCTGGGGGCTAATGAGTTCGACTTTGCCGATCTCCTGCAGGTACTTTTCTAAGCTTTGGGATTCACGATTGGTGATAGATTTCGTGATTTTGAGTTGTCGCATGCTCATAGGAATGGTTTTAGTATGGTGTATTTAAAGGGTTAAGAATTATAAGATTGGTTCGCTTATGACTCTAAAAATACCCACCACGGTTTCATTGGTTGTTCAGAACGTATTGAACTTCAACGCAATTTAACCAAATTGCCGATACAGCCCAAATAAATTTTGACATCTTATTAACGATTTAAGGTGCATTTTATTTTACCCGGCTGGATTTCGTTTGCAATAAGGGGATAAATAAATAATAAATTATTTTGCGGCAATGATTTATTTTCTATTATTGCAGCTATCCTAATGATTTTTAGAGTGAAGTAAGAATGAGTAAACAATTATACACCTTAGAATTTCCGGTTCGCTGCTCGCCATCTATTCTATACGAATTCCTGACATCTCCCGCAGGGCTTGGAGAATGGTTCGCTGAAAAAGTTGATGAACGGGACAATGTTTATTATTTTGGCTGGAACGGTGCTTATGAAAAGGCTGACCTGGTAGAAAAAGAGCAGGACAAGTTTGTCAGGTATCACTGGCAGGCATCTCCCAAAGAAGAGTATTTTGAATTTCGTATCGACAAATCCGAGATCACCAACCAGACCATTCTGATCATCAAAGATTTTGCTGAGAAAAAGGAGATAAAGGACCAGAGTAATCTATGGGATCACCAGGTGAAAGAACTTTTTCACCGGCTGGGAGGCTAATTCCCTGCTATATCCATTATTTCTTTAAAGTAATCAAAGAGTACATCTTCTGCCATGTCCCATTGTTCAAAAGGGATTTTTTTAGCCAGTTTGATAAAAGGTTTATCTGTGACCAGCTGTTCAAAATCTTCCCTTGAAAAGTTTTGCAGCAGTGTATAATTAACGGCGTCAAAATCATGTTTCCAGGGATCATTATTTACAGAGCAGTAAAAACCATTTTCCTGTAATGCGGCGAAGGAACGAAGTAGTGGCTGTTCTGCTGCTGTTTTATATTTCCCTGAAAGATGAAGAGTGATACTAAAGAAATGACCCCACCAGAACAGGGTTCGGACAGCGAAGATATTGGCCTTTTCAAAAAATTTAGGATAGTCAAGCAGTTGGTAGGGGAAGCCGTTATAATTTTCCCCCTTTGAAATTTTTGGAGATGATCGCAGTACTTCTATGGGTAATTGAATGGAATGATGGATGATATAGCCCTTTTGTTTTTCCTGCAGGCTGCCCAGGAGCTGATTAATTTTTTGGAGAACGGCATTCTTTGTTAAAATCAGGTCAGCATTTCCTGCCAATTCCATCTCCTTTTGCGAAAGCCTTATTTTTGCGCCAATCATATACTAAAGGTAAGTGTTCAAGAAATTAGATAAACTCATCATCAAAGCTTTTATCGGCCCCTTCATCGCTACGTTTTTTATAACGTTGCTGGTGCTGGTGATGCAGTTTTTCTGGTTGTATATCGATGACTTTGTTGGGAAAGGGATTGAAACAAAAGTGATTTTTGAATTTATATTTTACCAGAGTGCAGTATTGGTACCATTGGCCTTACCATTGGCAATCCTGCTTTCTTCTTTAATGACCTTTGGTAACCTAGGCGAAAGTTTTGAGCTGGTAGCGATCAAAGCTGCGGGTATTTCCTTACTAAGGTTTATGCGTCCCCTTTTTTTTGTATGTATCTTATTAGCAGGGGTAGCTTTTGCTTTTTCCAATTATGTGATACCGGTAGCCAACCTGAAATCGAGGACCCTCCTGGCAGATATCGTTTGGTCCAAGCCGGCCTTCGATTTAAAAGAAGGTGTTTTCTATGATAAGATACCCAATTTCGCCATCAAGATCGGGAAAAAGGAAGCCAATGACAGCGTAATACAGGATGTGATCATTTATGAGCAGGGCAACCAGCTCCAGGATAATTTTATTATCGCCAAAAGTGGGGTGATGCGGATATCAGCCAATAAACGATTCCTGGAATTTAATTTAATAGATGGCTGGCGCTACCAGGAAAGAGGTAATTATTATGAGCCGGGCAATACCGAATTCATCCGGATCGGGTTTAAGGAATATAAAAAACAATTTGACCTCAGTACACTGGGTTTTAGCAGTCGCACGGCTGATAGTGTGAATAAGAACAATGAACGGATGTACAGTATGCGGCAATTGGAAAAAGCGATCGATTCGTTGAAAAAAGAAAACCGCGACATAAAGGAACAGGCACAAAATAATATGTTCCGCCAGTTCCAGTTTGAGGGGTTGATTGATACTGCCTGGTCTGCAACCACAACAGCGCCGGTAATTAAACCCAAACCGGTTAAGAATTTTGATCAGTTGTTGCCTGACTCAGCCAAAACAAATATCAACCAAAACGTCAGGAGTATTGCAGCCTCTGTTGTGATGGGGAATGAATCAACACAAAACACCTTAAAAGACAGGGGCCGAAATTTGCGGAAACACCAGATAGAATGGCATAGAAAGATTGTTCTTTCCCTGGCCTGTCTTGTTCTGTTTCTTATCGGTGCCCCATTGGGTTCCATTATCCGGAAAGGTGGATTGGGTACCCCGTTGATCTTTGCAATCATCTTCTTTATGATCTTTTATTTTTCAAGTACAGCCGGAGAAAAAATGGCGAAGGAAAATACCCTGAGTCCATTCGGCGGGATGTGGCTGGCTACTTTCATCCTGCTGCCGGTCGGTCTTTTTCTTATCTACAAAGCCATGCGGGATTCCCAGCTCTTTAATAAGGAAGTCTATGCCAGGTTCGCCCGTGTTGTCCGCCGTTTTTTTCTCAAACCCGTGGGGAAATAAATTTTCTACCAGCCCTGCTGACAAATGCTATAAAAATTTGTTGCTTGAGCGACTAAAAACTTTTTCACGAAGTATATGACCCTGTATCTGGTATATGAGTCATGATATAAGGACATCGGCAGAATATGGCCCACTACCCTGCACAGTTAGTTTCCCCGGTTAATTAATTATTGATTTAAGTAGTAGGAAGGGAATAGCAGCCGGCGGGTACTACCACCAGATTATTCAGGTAGGAAAACAATAGCGACAAAAAATAATTCCCTGCATAATAATCTTATCATGGAAATAATATAGCCATTAACCTATACTTTTCTTATGGATTGCCATAACCGTCAGGATTAAGGCAATTATATTTTAGTATATTCGGCCACTATAAACTTGCTCTATGCGTGTATTGCTTTTTACCTGCCTTGCCGCTGTATTTATCAGTTGTAATTCATCGCCTAAAAAAGACCCTAATATAGCAATGGATGATACGGCAAGGATGGATATAGCACCAGCCGATACAAAACCTGCATTTACTATTACCCCGGTTAAAATCACTGCATCCGATATACCTGCTGACATTAAAGTAAAAGGTATCGTGCAGGAAGCCTGGAAGTGGAATGATGAGCTTGGCGAAAATATTTTTATCACTTCGTATGTGGCCCTGCATAACGATAAAAATAAAAATGAATACGGGGAAGAAAGTCAGACGGCAGAGATATATGCATATCATTATACAAATAAAGACGTCGGCTATACATTAGTATGGCAAATGAACGATGCCGAAAAAGCCTGCGCATTTGACGTAACCTGCGGCTTTATTCCCGGCGCTGCTACCATTACAGATTTAGATAAAGATGGTATGGCTGAAGTTAAAGTACAGTATTCACTGGCTTGCCGAAGCGATGTATCTCCCGCAGTAATGAAGCTGAATTTGCATGAAGGAAATGAACAATATGTGCTAAAAGGCCTGATGTGGCTGAAGAGTTCACCGGAAGATAAATTCACGGTAACAGAGAGAGATGCCAACCTTGAATCCCTTGCGGATTATAATAAAACAGATGAGGAGTACATGAAAACTTTTGGCCGGTATGAATCAGAGAAATCCTTTTCTGGCACCCCTTCGGAATTTTTGCCCTATGCTCGAAGTGAATGGATGAAATATGTAATTGAAAAAATGGGGGAATAAGATTTGCAGCAGAAAACCACACATCAGAATCTAAATATTCAGAAATGGGTGGCCGCCGTCTCGGTACTATTGCTATCCGTAAAGTTTATTGCCTACTACTCCACCTATTCTGTTGCAATCCTCACCGATGCACTCGAAAGCATCGTAAACGTGGCAGCGGGGTTCATTGGGTTGTATAGTTTATATGTGGTAGCAAAACCGCGTGACAGCGATCATCCTTACGGTCATGGCAAAGCTGAGTTTCTTTCTGCTGCTATTGAAGGAACACTCATTGGCAGTGCAGGAGCTATTATTTTGTACAAAGCCATTAAAAGCTTGCTTCACCCCGTTGAACTACGGCAAATTGATTATGGTATATGGCTGGTAGCGGCAACTGCGGTAGTCAATTTTATTATGGGGTATTTCTGTCTTCGCACAGGCAGGAGGAATAATTCCCTTGCACTGATGGCCAGTGGCCGGCATTTGCAAAGCGATACCTGGTCCACCGTTGGTATTATTGGCGGCCTGTTGCTCTTATACTTTACCAACCTTATATGGATCGATAGTGCAGTGGCCATCCTGTTTGCTTTTTTTATTATGTATACCGGTTATACGATCCTGCGGCGCTCCATTGCCGGCATTATGGATGAAGCGGATGTAAAACTCCTGACAAGAATGGTACAGCTCCTCAATGCCAACCGCAAAGAAAATTGGGTGGATCTTCATAACCTACGGGTAATAAAATATGGTACAGTGTTACACGTGGATTGTCATCTTACAGTACCCTGGTACCTGAATGTGCATGAAGCCCACCGGGAGATCGATGCCCTGGCGGAACTAATCCGGAATGAATTTGGAGAATCTTTTGAGTTGTTTGTTCATTCAGATGGCTGTCTGCCTTTTTCCTGCGAAATTTGCAGTAAAGCGGAGTGCGCCGTCCGGCAACATACATTTGTAAAGCAAATAGCATGGACATTGGAAAATATCTCCCGAAATAAAAAACATGAATTGAATTAATACTACTTTATGACGAAGACGACAACTAAATGGAAAAAAGCACATGAGTTTACCAGTCACCTGGATCACAACACGATCGAGATCGATGGTCAACGGCAACATGGTTTTGGTCCCAAAGCATTATTGCTGTCCGGTCTCGCTGGCTGTTCAGGAATAGATGTAGTGGATATACTGGAAAAAATGCGGGTGGAATTTTCGGCCTTTGAAATTGATGTGGAGGCGGACCAAACCGCTGAACATCCCAAAGTGTATAAGGATATTAACATCAAGTATAAAATTAAAACCGACCCGCAGAACGAGGAGAAAGTGAGAAAGGCGATCGGGCTTTCTTTAGAAAAGTATTGCGGTGTATCTGCGATGCTCCAAAAAAATTCTCCTATTCATTATAAACTTGAATTACTTTAGCCCCTATGCTGTCCAAGAAATCACAATATGCTTTTAAAGCCCTGACCTATCTCAGTGAGCGGTTCAATGAAGGACCGGTATTGATTTCAGATATCGCCAAAAAGAAAAAGATCCCGTTGAAATTTCTGGAGAATATTCTGCTGGAATTGAAAAAGGCAGGCATACTCGATAGCAAAAAAGGTAAAGGAGGAGGCTATTTTCTTAAGCAAAGCCCTGAGAAAGTTAAAGTTGCAACCGTTATCCGGCTGATCAATGGCCCGATAGCAATGCTACCCTGCGTAAGTCTCTATTTCTATGAACGTTGTAAGAACTGCAACGAGAAACATTGCGGTCTGCACGACATGATGATACAAGTGAGGGATGCCACACTAAACATCGTAGAAAACCGAACCTTAAAGGATTTGCTCGTCTGATCTCCGCTATACCAACGATTGTTCGGTAAAATTTACTTAATTATAAGTACATAGAATTGGAAGGCTTTCTGATAAAGCTTATTTTTGTGTTTTATAAGTCTACTAAAACTATATACTATGTCATTACATCTCGGGGACAAAGCTCCCAACTTCAAAGCGCAAACATCCATTGGCGAAATTGATCTTTATGAGTATCTCGGTGATGGCTGGGGCATTTTATTTTCTCATCCTGCTGATTATACACCTGTATGTACAACAGAGCTAGGAAGAACAGCATTATTAGCTGAAGAATTTGCAAAGCGTAATGTAAAAGTGCTGGCGGTAAGTGTTGATGGTTTAGAAAAACATGCTGGCTGGATAAAAGATATCAACGAAACACAAAACTGCACCGTTGATTTCCCCATCATAGCTGATGAAGACAGAACGGTGGCAACGCTGTATGATATGATACATCCTAATGCTTCTGCAACCACAACTGTCCGTTCCTTATTTATCATTGGCCCCGATAAAGCCGTGAAATTATTTATCACGTACCCGGCTTCTACCGGCAGAAACTTCTTTGAAGTATTGCGGGTCATTGACTCCTTGCAGCTAACAGCCAACTATAGTGTAGCCACACCAGCCAACTGGAATGCAGGCGAAGATGTGATCGTAGTGCCAGCTGTTTCAACAGAGGACGCTATTAAGAAATTTCCGAAAGGAGTGAAAATCGTAAAACCCTATCTGCGATATACCCCGCAACCTAACTTGTAAGGAATGATTTCGAAAGAGCAAATACAACAAATAGAAAAAAGTTCTTTGCCTGGAGCCATACAGCGTGTTGCTGAATTGTTTCCCGGCAAAGTCGTCTTTTCCTCATCCCTTGGCCAGGAAGACCAGGTGATCACGGATGCTATCTGTAAAAATAAGATAGGGGTGGAGATATTCACCCTGGACACCGGGCGGCTGTTTTACGAAACCTATGAGCTGATCGAGAAAACAAATGCACGGTATAAGACTAACCTGAAAATTTATTTTCCGGAAGCGGCTGATGTGGAAGCATTCGTAACAGAAAAAGGGGTGAATAGTTTTTATGAATCGGTTGACAACCGGAAAGCCTGTTGTTATATCCGGAAAGTAAAACCATTGAACCGGGCACTGGATGGAGCGGCGGTATGGATATCAGGTTTGCGGGCTGAACAAACTGACAACCGGAAAGAGATGCCGATGATCGGGTGGGATGAGCAACGGCAACATTATAAATTCAATCCGCTGATCAACTGGAGCTACGATGAATTAATAGCGTATATCAATGAACATAATGTGCCATATAACACGTTACACGATAAAGGATTTATCAGCATTGGTTGTGCGCCCTGTACCAGGGCCATTGAACCGGGTGAAGATGCCCGGGCAGGAAGATGGTGGTGGGAAGCCAGTCAGAAAGAATGTGGCTTGCATACCCCATCCCCTATAGGGGCTTCTCAAAATGTATGATTTCCAGGAAATATTTTACTATAACAAGATGATGATGGATAATAATGAAAATATAGTTACGAAAGAGTCAAATTCCCTTTTAGGTGTTAGGGCTTTGGACTATTTACAGGAGTTGGAAGCGGAAAGTATCCATATTTTCCGGGAGGTGGCTGCACAGTTTGAGAGACCGGCTTTGCTTTTTAGTGGCGGCAAGGATTCGATCACATTGGTACACCTTGCTAAGAAAGCATTTGCTCCCGGTAAGATCCCTTTTCCATTAGTACATATTGATACCGGTCATAATTTTCCTGAAGCATTGGAATACAGGGACTGGCTGGCCAGGGAAGTCGGTGCTACATTGATCGTACGAAAAGTCGAAGATACGATCAAAGCCAAAAACCTGACAGAGCCAAAAGGAAAATTCCCGAGCCGTAACTGGTTACAGACCTATACGTTATTGGATACGATCGAAGAATTCAAATTTGATGCCTGTATCGGTGGCGCGAGAAGAGATGAAGAGAAAGCAAGAGCAAAGGAACGCATCTTCTCTGTACGGGACGAATTCGGTCAATGGAACCCCAAACTGCAACGGCCTGAATTGTGGAGCACTTTCAACGGACGCATCCATAAAGGAGAGAATGTTCGTTGCTTTCCTATCAGCAACTGGACCGAATTAGATATCTGGAATTATATCCGCAAAGAAAATATCGGTTTACCCTCTATCTATTTTGCGCATGACAGGGAAGTGATCGATCATGAGGGACAGCTGGTCGCCATGAGTGAATATGTGCAACCTTCAGCAGCGGATAAGATTGTGACCAAAAGAGTTCGCTATCGCACCGTTGGTGATATGACCTGTACGGCTGCCGTAGAATCAACAGCTTCCAACCTTGATGAAGTGATCAATGAAATTATTGCCACTAAGATCAGTGAAAGAGGAGAAACAAGAATTGATGATAAAGTAACGGAAGCAGCAATGGAGGACCGGAAGAAGAACGGGTATTTCTAGTGTATTGTCAAGGGTGAATAGTGAGTGGGGTCGTTCATAGCCCCGTGAGGTTGAATGTTGGTAACCCCCGTTGACAATCGAAGGAAATATGAATGACGAATTTATTCCGAACCCCGAAGCTGTTCAATAAAAAAGATGAATAGAGTTACCGGACGATGAAGTGTGCGACGCAAGGGACGATGACCGGAGTTACTGTCGCTGACAACAAAAAATAAATAATTATACATAAAATTCGACGATGGATTTACTGAGATTTATAACAGCAGGAAGTGTGGATGATGGCAAAAGCACATTGATCGGCCGATTACTGTACGACAGTAAAAATATTCTGATCGACCAATTGGAAGCATTGGAAAAATCAGCCAGGAACAGGTTGGATGGTTCGGTGGACCTGGCGTTGCTGACAGATGGGTTACGGGCCGAAAGAGAACAGGGTATTACGATAGATGTGGCCTACCGGTATTTTACCACGCCGAAAAGAAAATTCATCATTGCTGATGCACCCGGCCATGTGCAATATACCCGGAATATGGTTACCGGTGCATCGAATGCAAGTCTGATCATTATTCTTGTCGATGCAAGGCAGGGAGTGGCAGAACAAACCCGTCGTCATTCTATTATCGCTTCCTTATTGAAGATCCCGCATATCGTGGTAGCGATCAATAAAATGGATTTAGTGGAATATTCGCAGGATGTCTATAATAATATCGTAATAGATTATGCCAATGTAGCAAAGCAATTAGGGTTAAAAGATGTGACCTATATCCCTATGAGTGCTTTGAATGGTGACAATATCGTTGTCAGATCGGAGAAGATCAATTGGTATGATGGGAAACCCTTGCTGGAATTCCTGGAAGATGTACAATTGGACAATGATATAAATTATACAGATACCCGTTTCCAGGTTCAGTATGTTATTCGCCCGCAAACAGAAGAGCTCCACGACTATCGTGGCTATGCAGGAAAAATAAACAGTGGTGTGTACCGGAAAGGAGATAAAGTAAAAGTGTTACCGGCCGGGCATGAAACGACTATCGCAAAACTGGAAGTGGGCGGAGTAGAAGTGGAAGAAGCATTTGCACCACAACCCGTCGTGATACAATTAAGCGAGGATGTAGATATCAGCCGGGGCGACTCAATCATAAAAGCGGGTAATTTACCGGAAGTAGGCAGCGAAATCAATGTATTACTCTGCTGGCTCGATGATAAGCCACTACTGCCTGGGAATAAATATTACCTGCAACATAACAGCCGACTGGTACGGTCAGTGGTTAAAAGTGTAGAATATAAACTGGATGTCAATACCCTGCAGCAACAACCGGTGGAAGGAGGTGTGAAGTTAAATGAAGTGGTAAAAGCGGTTATCAAAACAGCTTCTCCTCTGGTATATGATTCCTATGAGAAATTAAATGTAAATGGCAGTGCCATATTGATCGATGAAACAAGTAACAGTACAGTAGCGGCTGTATTGTTTCAGTAATTATTAATTAAACGTACCATGGAAATCTGTAAAGGAAAGGTGATTTTGGCCGGAGCGGGGCCCGGAGATGCGGAACTGATCACGGTGAAATTACAACGCAGGTTAAGTGAAGCCGATGTCATCATTACAGACAGGTTGGTGAATCCTGATATCATTTCTCTTCATGCCCGGAAAAAGGCCATGATCCTTCATGCCGGTAAGCAGGGATATAACGATGCATCTGTATCGCAGGAAGAAATCAATCACCAGATCGTTAAACACGCATTGGATGGGAAAACTGTATTACGTTTAAAAGGTGGTGATGTGGCTTTTTTTAGTAATGTGCTGGATGAATTACAGGCGGTAGTGAAGGCAGGAATTGAATTTGAAATTATTCCGGGTATTACCGCTGCTGCAGGTGCATCGGCTTATACCGGCATACCATTGACAGCAAGAGGTTTTTCGCAGGGCGTACAGTTACTTACTTTTAATCCGAATAGCTATTACAGCTCAGAGAAATGGAAGAGCCTCGCCCAAACCAACGACACGCTGGTCTTTTATATGTCGGCTAAAAATATTTCTGACCTGGCTGAATTACTATTACGATATACCCGCCGGGCTCAAACACCTTTGGCGGTGATCGAACAGGCCACTACCGTGCATCAGCATGTACATATTACAACCTTACAAAATTGTGCAACCGATTTTACGGGAAAGGAATTCAGTTCTCCTTCGCTGGTGATTGTGGGTGATGTGATAAGTCTTCACCAGGAGTTCAACTGGTTTAGCAGTAATCAGCAATCCGGAACTATTTTTAATGAAATAGCAATAAAATAACAGGCATGCTGGCAGAAGACAGATTAAGAAAATTACAGGACCTCATCAGTACCTCTACAAAAGAGGAATTGATCTGGATAAACGGTTACCTCTCCGGGTTGGTAGGGAATGATCCAGCCAATGGAAATGGCCATTCCACCATTGCAGCCAATGGTAACGGTCATGCTATACCAACGACCGAAAAAAAAATCAGCCTTGCTTTTGGAACCGAAACCGGTAATGCCAAAAAACTGGCAACGCAATTGGCCACCGTTGCAAAGAAAAAAGGCGTGAATGCAAAGCTGATGGATTTGAGCCAATACCGGGTAACAGACCTGGCGAAGGAAGATTATTTTTTTGTTGTCATCAGTACGCAGGGCGAAGGAGAGCCACCGATACCGGCCAAAAAATTCTTTGATTATATTCAGGAGAATGATCTCGCTTTATCCAACGTGAAATATAGTGTACTGGCCCTGGGCGATAGTGCTTATCCTCTTTTTTGCAAAACCGGCGAGGACGTGGATGCCCGCTTTGAAAAATTTGGTGCTAAACGTGTTGTTCCCTTACAAAAATGCGACGTGGATTATGAAGATGATGCCCTGGAATGGTTTGAACAGGTATTGGATACCATAGAAAGTAAAATAGTCCCGGTAGTAGGAATAATTGCGGCCCCGGTAAAAAAAGCGGGAAGGAAATATTACAAAGGAACAATCCTCGATAATATAAACCTGAATGACCGGGGGTCTAATAAAGCTACCTATCATATAGAAATTGGAACCGATGAAGTTATTGCATACGAACCTGGCGATACGATTGGTATTGTTCCCCGCAACAGGGTAGAAGTAGTGGATCAAATTATTGCAATAACTGGTATCGGCCGGGAATTAGAAATTGCGACAACGAAAATAACGGCACCTGTAAAAGAACTGCTGACACTGCATTTAAATATTTGTTACCTCCTTAGTTCAACGATAAAAAAATATGCAGTCATTATCGGTCAGGAAATTCCGGATACCAGAATGGACCTCGTTGATCTGTTAAGGATATATCCCGTTTTAGATGCAGCACAATTTGAGGAAATCATAAAAATTTTGACACCGGTGGCTCCCCGGCTATATTCCATTGCATCATCACCGCATGCGCATGGTGAGAACGAAGTGCATATTACTGTTGCCAAAGAAATGTTCCTGGCTCAGGAAGAACAGCGATTTGGGTTATGCAGCGAATTTTTGGGTGATCTGCCTGTTCAGTCACCCGTTATTTTTTATGTTCATAAGGATAAAAATTTTAAACTACCGGCACCAGATAAGGATATTATCATGATCGGTCCCGGAACAGGAGTAGCTCCATTTCGGGCTTTTCTGGGCGAAAGAGATGCGACCGGTGCCTCTGGCAGAAACTGGTTCTTTTTTGGGGAAGAATATTTTATTTCTGATTTTTTCTATCAGACCGAAATACAAAACTATTTACAGACCGGTGTATTGAATAAACTGGATCTTGCTTTTTCAGGTGATCAAACCGAAAAAATATATGTGCAAGACCGGATGCTGGAGAAAGCAGCTGAATTGTATGAATGGATACACCACGGGGCATCTATTTATATTAGTGGCGAAAAGGATCCGATGAGTAAGGAGGTAGAAAACACTTTGCTGCAAATAATCGAAACTCAGGGTGTTAAAACCCGTGATGAATCAAAGCAATACTTCGAGCTACTGAAGAAGGAAGGCCGGTATGAAAAAGATGTTTATTAAGCCAGTGAACCAACCATGAGTAAAAAAGATGATTTATCGCCTGTAGAGCGGATCAAAAAAGCCAGCGATGGTCTCCGGGGTACGTTGAAAGTAAGCCTGCAGGATGAAATAACCGGAGCGTTGCGGGAAGATGATCAATCCCTGATCAAATTTCATGGCTTGTACCAGCAGGATGACCGTGACAGGAGAGAAGAGCGGAGCAGAAAGAAATTGGAATGGCTTTATTCTTATATGATCCGGTTACGTTTACCTGGCGGATTTCTTACACCGGAACAATGGATCGGTTTGCATCATATTGCCGGGGAACATTCAACGGGTACCATCAAAATAACGACGCGGCAGACAGTACAATTACATGGTATTATTAAGTCGCATATCAAGCCCACGATACAATCCTTTAATACTTTTCAGTTGGATTCTATTGCAGCCTGCGGTGATGTGAACAGGAATGTTACGTGCAGCGCTCATCCAAAAGAATCAGCTATCCATGAGAAAATATTTGCGTATGCAGATAAACTGAGTGTGATGGCTTTACCCAAAACAAGGGCTTATTATGATATATGGCTGGACGAAGAAATGATCGCTGATAAAGGGGAAGTAGATCCATTATACCAGGACCGCTATCTGCCCAGGAAATTTAAGATGGGGATCGCTATCCCGCCGAATAATGATATCGATGTGCTTACGAATGATGTAGGATTAATTGCCATTATTGAGAACAATGAACTGAAAGGATTCAATATAGCAGCAGGGGGTGGTTTAAGTGCTACACATGGCAATGAACAGACCTATCCGCGATTGGCAACAGTATTGGGCTTTGTAGCGGGAGAAGAAAATGTATTGAAAGCGGTGTATGTGATCATGACGATCCAGCGGGACTATGGTAACCGGAATGACAGGAAACTGGCAAGGTTAAAATATACTATTGACAAGCTGGGTGTAGAAGCATTTAAGGAAGAACTGGAAAAACGTTGTGGTTTTCAATTGGAAGAAGCAAAATCTTATCGCTTTAATTCAAGGAAAGACCATTATGGCTGGAAACAGAATCACGAAGGCAACTGGTATTATACACTGTTTATAGAAAATGGTCGGGTGCTCGATGATGAGAAGGCCCCCCTGAAAACAGCACTATTGGAAATCGCCAAAACCGGCAAAGCTAATTTCCGGTTCACGGGTAACCAAAATTTCATCCTGGCTGATATCGCTGCAATAGATAAGGAAACGATCAATGAGTTATTAGCACAGTTTGGACTAATAACGCACACTGATAAAGCCGGTGCGCTGAGAAAGAATGCGATGGCCTGTGTTGCATTTAATACCTGCCCGCTGGCACTGGCCGAAGCACAACGCTACCTGCCGTCACTGATTTCAAAAATTGAACCACTGCTGGAAAAATATAATTTGCAAAATGAGGAGATCGTTTTACGCATGACTGGTTGCCCGAATGGTTGTGGCCGTTCACCAGCAGCAGAGATCGGCTTGATCGGGACCGCATATGGCGAGTATAATTTACATATTGGTGGCGACCGGATGGGTGAACGCTTAAATACAAAATATAAGGATAGCCTGGATGAAGAACAGCTATTGCAAACGCTGGATGAACTGTTTTCCGTTTTCAGCAAGGAAAGAAGTACAGGAGAAACATTTGGTGACTATTCCTATAAGAAGTGGATCGCCAACTCTTAAAGACCATCTGTACGATAATCATTCCGGCCTGCATGAAATTTCTGTCAATTTATTTTTTCGACAATACCAATAGTCTTACTGGTTAGTCAAACTTTAGCTTTCAACAATTCGCTATCCGGTATTAATTGTAATGCCGAAAATTGACTGTATAGCCTGCATACTGTTCTTTATTGACGAGATGGGAACATATGGCAGCAACTCACTAAGTTTATCAACGGCTGTTTACACGCCCAAGTATAGGAAATAATCAAATAATCCTTTTGTCTGGATTGCCGGGTATTCAGAAGGCCTATATCTGTCTCCATTTGGGTGCTTTGTAATAGTTATCCAGTGCATTGGATCAGAAGAGGATTAAATAACAACTGTTAGTCCGTTGGATGGCTAATAAAATAGTCTATCAAATCAGTAGGAAATAGTAAATTTGTTATTCAATCAGCTGCGTAAAAATTGAGCATGTTTAACTACGAAAAATACTTGGCACATAAGATACGGGACCTTAAAGAGGCGGGCTCCTATCGCTACTTTTTGGAACTGAATAAGAGTGCGCAGTATTTTCCACAGTTTCATTATACCAACGAGGAAGGGGTAATACGTTCGGCTATTAACTGGTGCAGCAACGATTACTTGTGTATGAGCACTCATGAGGAAGTTATCGCTAAATTGACTTTTGTCACCCATAAGAGCGGTACCGGAAGTAGTGGCACCCGGAATATCTCCGGAACAACTGTTTATCATAAAGAGCTGGAACAAACATTGGCAACCTGGCACCAAAAAGAAGCAGCTTTACTTTTTAACGGAGCTTATGCAGCGAATGTTACCACACTTCAAACCCTGGGAAAGAATATTCCTAGTCTTGTTTTTATTTCGGACGAACGGAATCATGCTTCTATTATTGAAGGAATTAGGGGTTGCCGGAATGAAAAGAAGATATTCCGGCACAATGATGTGCAGCACCTGGAAGAAATACTGGGCGCTTTGCCGGTGGACCAACCTAAACTTATTGTGTTTGAATCGGTCTATTCCATGTATGGTACTATTGCTCCGATAAAAGAAATAGCAGCAGTTGCAAAAAAGTATAATGCCCTGACGTATATCGATGAAGTGCATGCAGTGGGTCTCTATGGAGAAGCCGGTGCCGGTATGCTGGAACAGGAAAATCTGCAGTCAGCAATAGACATCGTCAACGGTACATTATCAAAAGCTGTAGGTGTTTTTGGGGGATATATTGCTTCTTCTGCTACCCTTGTTGATTTTATTCGCAGCTATGGTAATGGTTTTATTTTTACGACGTCCCTGCCTCCGGCTGTCTGCAGCGCAGCAAACCGAAGCATTCAATTGATCCAGCAACAGCAGGAGAATAGAAAAATTTTTCACAATAATGTTTTATTGCTTCGCCAGGCCCTGGCAGAAAATGGGATAAGTTTTTTTTCCAATCATTCTCATATTACGATTGTGCCGGTGAATAATGCTGCCCGTTGCCGCCAGGTGGCCAACGACCTTTTAATGCAGCAAGGCGTTTACCTGCAACCCATCAACAACCCAACCGTGCCGGTAGGTGAAGAGTGTTTACGGATCATCACAACGGCCAGGCACCTGCCAAATCATATAAATCACCTGGCATTTAGTTTGAACAAGATATTAAAGGCACTCCCGGCTAATCATCATGAAGTATATTCCTAACCATAGATTCGAAGGGGAAACGATCCGGCTGATAGGGAGAGGTTCCTGGCTATCATTGCTTCAGCTGGAAAAAGTGAAGCAAAAGATTATTGAAGTGTACCCGGATGTGAAAGTGGAGATCATCTTAAGGGTGAGCCGGGGCGACACATTGCAAAATATACCCTTGCAAACAGTAGAGGGCAGTGATTTTTTTACACAGGAGATATTTGCTGCCCTGCAACAGGGTGAAGCGGATATAGCGGTCCATTCCCTGAAGGATATGAGCAGTGAACATTTTTTCGGCACGAATCAATTTGGAGTGGTTGATCGCGATGATGTCAGGGATATTGCCATCTTCCGCAAGGAAGTGGAACAGAAATTAAAGAATGGCGAAAATATTATCATCGGAACCTGTTCACCCAGGCGGGAAGAAATGGCCATCGGGTTTTTGCAAAAAGCATTACCACAATGGAACGCATCATTCAGGGTGGAAACCAAAATTATACGGGGTAATATAGATACCCGCTTGCGTAAACTCGATGAAGGCGAGTACGATGGAATTATTTTAGCAACAGCAGGATTGAACCGGTTGTTGTCAGCTACCCCTTCGATTGAAAACCCTGATGAGGGTGCTCAAACGGTAAAAAAATTATTAAAAGATAAACAACTAATGCTCCTGCCGCTGATAGAATGTGTACCAGCTCCCTGCCAGGGTGCGATCGTAGCAGAAGCTAACCCGCTTAATAAAAAAGCTGTGGAAGTATTGAATGCAATCAATGATAAAAACCTGTTAAAGGCCTGTGTGAAGGAGAAGCAGATCGCTCTGCAATATGGGGCCGGCTGCCTCCAACGATTCGGTGTTACGCATATCAGCTATGTAAATAGTTCGGCAGATACAATAGGAATTGTATATGCTGCCGGTAAGGATAGCCGTAATAACCCATTCAGTAAATGGATAGGTTTACCTGCACTAGATGTTGCCAACAAGATTTTTTTCAGCACCACTGATTTTATGGGTAGTTTTTTTCAATATCGCTATTACGGGGAAGATACCAGCATCAATGAAGCAATCGTATATATTGCCAATTACAAGGCAGCTGAAAGTGAAACGGTCGCCAATCAATTACAATCAAAACAAGTATGGGCAGCCGGTACGAAGACATGGCTGGAATTATCCAAAAAAGGAATTTGGGTAATAGGAAGCGCCGATGCTTTCGGGCTGGAATTTTTACTGGGCCCCTGGCAAATGCCTTTGTTTGCTATATCAAAAGAGCAAGTTGCCGTTATAACCAATAATTCATCTGCTGCGATATGGCAGGCAAAAGGATGGAAAGTGTATGGTACCTATGATACATTAGAAAAGCAAGTGTCGGAAATTGAAGAGCAAATTAAAGCTGCGGATATTATTTTTTGGACAAGCTTTCGTCAATATGCCCAGTATAAAATGGTGCTAAAGGACATTGTACAGCATATTTGCACTTATGGAGAAACAACGGAACAATTTAAAGCAGCAGGTATCAACCCTGTTGTATTTCCCAATATAAAAGCCTTTCAGCAATGGAGACAAACTTCTACCCCCTTAACCAGCGAAGGTTAAGGACAGCTGCACATATACGGGAGCTTACTGCCACGGTAAAACTGACACACAAGAGTTTTATACAACCTTTGTTTGTAGATGAGGCACTCGCACGGCCAAGGGAAGTGGAGGGAATGAACGGAGTGCAGGTCGATACGATTGATTCTGTGCTTTCAACTATTGAACAGGATCTTAAAAATGGTATCAGCAAGTTTTTGCTTTTCCCCGTTCCTGCACACAAAAAGGACAATCAGTTTGACTTTTCTTTTGCCTGTAATCTTATTAAAAAAGTAAAAGCTTTTTTTGATGAATCCGTATGGCTTGCCGCAGATGTTTGTCTCTGCAGTTACACGGACCATGGCCATTGCGGGATTTTGAATGAAGAAAATACTGCGTTACTCAATAGCAAAACGGTTGAAGTGTTATGTCATTATTCATCACTTTTGGCCAATGCCGGTGCAGACTGTATCGCACCAAGTGATATGATGGATGGACGCATTGCTGCCATCCGGACGCAATTAGATGCATTGGGTTTTGAAACCGTAAGCATCATGAGCTATGCTGTCAAATTTAGTTCGCAGTTTTACGGCCCCTTCCGGGATGCTTGCCACTCTGCACCGGATAGTAAAGGTTTACAAAATCGGAAATCGTATCAATTATCTCCCTTTAATAGTAATGATGGATTGGCCTGTGCAATACGGGATGACAAAGAAGGGGCGGATATACTTATGGTTAAACCTGCGGCTTTATATACGGATATGATTGCTCGGGTGAAACAGCAAACTTTAAAACCTGTAGCGGCTTATCATGTTAGTGGTGAATATTCAGCCATTGAAGCGTTGGTGGAAAAGGGTTTGGTCAACCGGGAGGCGGCTCACCTGGAAGTTTGGGCGGCATTGCAGCGGAGCGGGGCAGATATTATTATTTCTTATGCATCCAGGGATGCAAAGAAGTGGATAGAAAAAATACAATACTAAAGTCTACTAATTTAGTAGGGATTATATATATTTGCTTTTTACACCGGGAGACCGGTACAAAAATTTTCATGGATTCAACATCTATTCCCACTATCGAGAATGAGAAGGTCAACCTCAATAATGGTAACCGGTTATTTCCTGTTTTTTTGAAACTGGAAGAATTGAGTATACTTTTAGTGGGAGCAGGCAATGTAGGCCTGGAGAAATTGCATGCGTTGCTGGCGAATTCCCCGGCGGCCCGGGTCACAGTTGTAGCGCCCTTGATAAAAGAAGAAGTGAGACGATTGGTCTGGAAGCATCCTTCGTGTACTATTCTACAAAAAGAGTTTGAAGATGGAGACCTGGCAAATAAGGAACTGGTGATCCTGGCAACAGATAACCGGTCTCTCCATAAAAGGATCCGGCTATTGGCAAAAGCAAAGGGGCTATTGGTCAATGTAGCCGATACACCTGATCTGTGCGATTTTTACCTGGGCAGTATTGTACAAAAAGGAAACCTGAAGATTGCCATCTCCACGAATGGAAAATCACCCACGGCAGCCAGGCGGATCAGGGAAGTGCTGCACGATGCGTTACCGGGTGAACTGGATGAATTGATTGAGAATTTGCACAAGGTTCGGAACAAACTGAATGGTAATTTCGATGAAAAAGTAAAAAAGCTGAATGCTATCACCAGGGTTCTTGTCGATAAGGATTCACTAAATGGTGAGAAACGATGGAGAAAGATCGCAACTTATTCACTCATAGCTTTCGCGTTAATGCTGATCGGGCATTTTATTTTCTCTTACCTGCCTTTCCGGGAAATAGCAGATGATACGGCTGCCTGGTATAAAACACTGGATCCTAATTTTCATTGGATGGTACTCGCAGGTTTTTTGGCACAAATGGTAGACGGAGCAACGAGTATGGGTTATGGTGTTACCAGTTCAATTGTTTTACAAACGGCACAGGTTAGCCCGGCGGCTATCAGTGCAGGTATACATACTGCAGAGATGTTTACCAGTGGAGCATCCGGCTACAGTCATTACAAGTTCGGAAACGTAAATAAGAAACTTTTTAAGGCATTGTTAATACCAGGAGTCATAGGGGCAGTGTTAGGAGCTCTATTGCTGGTAAAATTTGATGATACGCATATCCAATACCTGCGTCCGGCCATGGCTATTTATACATTAATACTTGGAATAAAGATTTTCAGCAATGCTTTCCGCTCTAATGAAAAAAAGAAATTCAAACGGTATGGCTGGTTGGCGGGGGCCGGAGGGTTTCTTGATTCATTTGGCGGTGGCGGATGGGGACCTATTGTGACGTCGACGCTGATCACAAAAGGGAGAACTCCCCGTTATGTTATCGGATCCGTTAGCCTGACAGAATTTTTTGTAACACTGGCCAGTGCCTTTACATTTTTTACCCTGATCGGGGTACAAAACTGGCAGATTATACTTGCTCTCGTTATCGGGGGTGTGATCGCCGCACCAATTGCCGCCCGCCTTGCCGGCAAACTTCCCAAAAAGACTTCCTTTATTTTATTGGGAACTGTTGTGGTGGCCTGGAGTATCCGAATACTCTTCAAGACGTTTTAGGAAAGTTTTACATTTTACAGTCTATTAATATGATTTAGTAAATAAAACCTTTTAGTTTTCCATGTTTACTGCAATCAATCTATTTTTTATAGTTATCTTCTGT
>JAWXCO010000089.1:0-30960 GCA_034408705.1 Bacteroidota bacterium | reverse complement strand
ATCTTGCTGATAAATATGGCTTTTCAAAAATGTCAATGGACGAAATATCGGGTGAAGTAAATGCCGTTAGAAAAGAGGCAAAAAATCGTCATTGATACGAACGTTATTGTCTCTTCACTTATTCAACGCAGCTACCAGAATCTGATTCTTGTTGAACTTTTTCTTGCGCAAAAATTTCAACTTTGTGCATCCCCCGCATTATTAGCCGAATAGTATGAAGTGTTAGCGAGGCCAAAATTTTCAAAATTCCAGAATTTTTTCATCCGTACCGAATCGTTGCTTGTAGAAATAGAATCAAGGGTAACAAAATATTCTGCCTCTATTAAGCTTGACCTTATTGCTGACGCCGATGACAGTATCATTTTAGAAATTGCTAATGAATGTATGGCAGACTTTATTATTACAGGAAACTCGCAGATTTTATATTTCCAGCCTGCAAACAGACAAAAATCGTAACAACAAAAGAGTATTAGGATCATTATCAGTCTCGTTGATAAAAGAGTATACAAAAAGCTGGCAATAGGTATGCAGATTAAGCTTAAGTTGTCAAATCATCCTGCTGAAATGCAGAAATCGGAAAACTACGATTCCGCCAAAAGTACTAGTACCCGATTTCCCTTTTCTTTCATTCTAAAGTTTGGACTCACCGGATCTGGAATATACTTTTAATCCAGCATCCAATAAATCCAAATATCGAATGAAAACCACATTCAAAAAACCTGTGGCCATAGTCGGCTATTCCGGCCACGCTTTCGTCATCATCGACATCCTGTTGAGCGCTGGACGCCTGGTGACAGCTTACTGCGACGCAGAAGAGAAAGCACTCAATCCCTATCATTTAGAATATCTCGGTAAAGAATCAGAAGTGATCGACAAACTTAAAAAGTTTGACTTTTTTGCTTGTGTAGGTCATAATGGTATCCGGGAAAAAATACATACCAACCTCAGCCAGTACCTGGGTAATCCCATTAATGCAATCCACCCCAGTGCGGTTATTTCTTCTTCGGTAAAAATGAGTGATGGTATTATGATTGCTGCGAATGCTACCCTGAACCCGTTAGTGGAGATTGGTCGTGGTGTTATCTGCAATACCTCAACAAGTATCGATCATGAATGTATTATTGGTGATTTCACCCATATCGCACCGGGTGCTGTTTTGTGTGGTAATGTAACGGTGGGGAGAAGCAGTTTTATCGGGGCCAATTCGGTTATCCGCCAGGGGATCACGATCGGCAACAATGTTATTATCGGTGCCGGGACGGTAGTGGTAAAAGATATTCCTGATGGAGCAACGGTGGTTGGCAACCCGGCCCGCAACATCGTGAAGAAACAGACCCGCAAGCTGGTGGCAGCATAAATTGATTTTCTTTTTAAAAAAATAGTTGAACCCGGTGAATTTCACCGGGTTTTTGTATGTGAAAACAGTAATGTAGGGCAAAAAGCTTTGGAGGGTAGTTTATTGTTTTAATTTCCTTTTACGAAAGGTCATTAAAAAAAATTTCGCATAGAGAGGAAAGAGGAAAAGAGAATACATCAGATTGCGCAGCAGTGCTCTTTCACTCTTTTTTTCTCCGTACGGAACAATTCCTGGCACTACAGCCTGTTACGAAAAGGCATTAAAATAAATTTCGCACAGAGAATAAAGAGGAAAAGAGAATACAGCAGATTGCGCAGCAGTCCTCATTCTCTCTTTTTTTTCTCCGTACGGAACAATTCAGGGCACTACAGCCTGTTACGAAAAGGCATTAAATAAATTTCGCACAGAGAAGAAAGAGGAAAAGAGAATGCAGGAGCCCTCTTTCACTCTTTTTTTTCCTTGCGGCATAATTTCCGGTACCAGAGCTTTTTATTTTTAATCAAACAGGTATCAAATAAACGTATAATTGGTATAATGTTTAAGGCAATATCTGTGTGGGAAAGAGCCTTCTTATTTGACTAATTATCAATACCTTTGTCACTTCAAAAAATGGTATAACTAGTAGCACAGTGAAGCAAAAAAGCCCGAAAGATTATAAGGTCTTATTTTTAAGAAAAAAGGACAATGAATATGCTCAACGGGCAGAGGAGTATTTGCGGAAAAATTTCCCCAACCACCTGATCTTTGAAGGGAATCGGAAAGATAAATTACCTCCCGAAGTCCTGAACTGGCAGGGAGATATCATGATCTCTTTTATCTCTTCCTGGATATACCCTGCTACTTTATTGAATAATGCTACTGTGGCTGCCATTAATTTCCATCCGGGCAGTCCTGAATATCCCGGAACAGGCTGTACCAATTTTGCTTTTTATGAAGGCGCAACAGAATATGGCATCACCTGTCATCATATGAATCCAGCCGTGGATGCAGGCAATATTATTGCCGTGAAAAGATTTCCCATCCGGGATGAGGATACGGTTTATTCAGTAACACAACATTGTTACCAATTGATCGAAGCGACTTTTTATGAACTGATGGATTGTATCTTGCAGGAACAAGCGCTTCTTTCGGCTGCGGAACATTGGACCAAAAAGCCGTATACAAGAAAACAACTGGACGAGCTCTGTCATATCAGGCCGGACATGAGCGCCGAAGAAATAGAAAAAAGGATAAAAGCTACGACCTACAAAACACCCTGGGCTTTTACCAAAATCGGGAACCATATTTTTAAATTACAACCCGCAACTAAATAATGACAACAGCAACGCTATCGACTATTTCCAAAAGCCCTGTTACCGGTGTGGAGTATGAAATTCCTGCATCGAAAGATGATATAGCCGGTATTGACGCTTTTGTGGCTTTACACCCCGGCAAAAAAGTAGTGATCGTGCAGGGGCTCGGTTTTGTAGGTTCTGTTATGGGATTGGTGGTTGCCAATGCACTCACCGAAGAATATGCGGTGATTGGTATTGATCTGCCCACTCCCGCATCCTACTGGAAGATCCGTTCGATCAACGAAGGCGTATTCCCCATTATTGCCAGCGACCCGAAGATCGACGAGTATTATCAAAAGGCACTTGCTAAGAAAAATTATTATGCCACCTATGATAGCCATGCATACAGCAAAGCCGATGTGATCGTTGTGGATATTAATCTCGATGTAAAAAAGCAATCGGCTGCCAATAAAGACCTTGAAGGATACAGCGTTGATCTTACGCCTTTCAAAAAAGCGATCGAAGCGATCGGTACTAATTGCAAAGAAGATGTGCTGGTATTAGTAGAAACCACGGTACCTCCCGGCACTGCTCAAAAGATCGTTCGCCCCATGCTGGAAGAATGCCTGGTGAAAAGAGGTCTATCAGCAGAAAATATTAAAGTAGGACATTCTTACGAACGGGTAATGCCCGGACCGAAATACATTGATTCGATACAGAACTTTTATCGGGTATTTGCCGGTACGGATGAAAAAAGCGCAAGAGCTGTAGAAACTTTTTTGCGGACGGTAATACGAACAGATGAATATCCGCTGACAAAATTGGGCAATACCAATGCTACCGAGATGGCCAAAGTGCTGGAAAATTCTTTCCGGGCGATGAATATTGCTTTTATGGTGGAGTGGAGCCGGTTTGCAGAAGAAGCGGGGGTTGATATTTATGAAGTGGTCAATGCCATCCGGATGCGGCCTACGCACAAGAATATTATGTTGCCCGGATTGGGGGTTGGTGGCTATTGCCTAACCAAAGATCCCCTGCTCGCCAGCTGGGCCCGGATGAACCTGTTTGGCAGCGAAGAGAAATTGACACAAAGCGAAAAAGGGGTTCATATCAATGATAAGATGCCGGTATATGCTTTTGAATTCTTACAAACCCAATACAACGGTTCGCTGGAAGGAAAGAAAGTATTACTGCTCGGTGTCAGCTACCTGAATGATGTGGGTGATACCCGTTATACACCGGTAGAAGGATTTTATGACCAGTTCGAAGCAGCCGGTTGTGCCATCACCCTGCATGACCCGCATGTAAAATATTGGGAAGAGAAGGATATGTGGATCAATCAGCAATTGGATGAATTACTGGAGCAGTCGTATGACGTGATTGTCATTACCACCGGTCATAAGGATTACCGGAACAATACTGCATTAATTGAAAAAATAAAACAACAAGCCGCTTGCTGGATCTATGATACTATTGGTGTACTAAGCAGTGAAGAAATTAATTCTTTATCAGAGAGGCATACAGTGAAAGTGATTGGAAGAGGGGATCTTTAGGTGAATGGGGGATTGGCTGGTAGCTAGTGGGGGTGATGCAAGTAGGGGAATGGGGGTTGGCTAATAGCTAGTGGGGTGATGCAAATAAAATAGCGTATCAAAAATCTGTAGTGAGAAGCGCATAGCCCCGTAGGGGCGACATATCAGTAGAATTAAAATGATATTACAAAGCCGCTTACCCCGGAGGGGTAAAATATTGGTAGAATAAAAAGAAAATACAAAGCCGCTTACCCTGGAGGGGTAAAATATTGGTAGAATAAAAAGATAAAATAAAGCCGCTTAACCCGGAGGGGTAAAATATTGGTAGAAAAATGAGATGATAAAGCCGCCAAGCCCCGGAGGGGCGATATATCAGTAGCCCCGTAGGGGCGACATATCAGCAATAGCTGCCCAAAGAACAGAAAGTTGAACGGAGCGTCGCAACAAAAGATCAATCATTGCGGTGCAGCCGACAAACAATAAAATTATAACAACAAGTATGAGTAAAAACGTTTTATTATTAGGTGGTGCAGGATTTATTGGTTTTAATATCACGAAATACCTGGCCGAGAACCGCGATTATAAACTGACCATTGCAGATAATTTTGCCCGCGGTAAACAGGACGATTATTTTAATGAGCTGGTAGCGAAGCATAATATAAAAGTGGTTGCCGGTGATTTCACCGACCCGCAAACCTATAACGATCTGGATGAAGCCTACGACCAGGTATATATGCTGGCTTCTGTGGTGGGTGTTGATAATGCCAACTCCATCCCGCATGAAATAATCCGAATCAACACAGCCTTAATTTATAATACACTGGAATGGGTACGCCGCTCCAAAGTAGGTAAGGTTTTATTTACATCGACCAGTGAATGTTATGCCGGTACGATCGAAGCCTTTGGTTATGTTACTCCCACACCCGAAGAAGTGCCCTTGTGTATCCAGGAGATTGGTCATCCAAGGTTTACCTATGCCGTTACAAAGATGCTCGGCGAGTCAGGCTTTTTGAACTATGCAAGGATACTGGGCTTTGAAACCACTATTGTCCGTTATCATAATGTGTATGGACCGAGAATGGGTTTCAAACATGTGATACCGCATTTGGTGGTGCGCTACCGGAAGAACGAAGATCCTTTTAAAGTATATGGTCATGATCAGACCCGGGCCTTCTGTTATATCAGTGATGCGGTACAGGGAAGCGTGTTAGCGATGGAACAACCCAATACCAATGGGGAAATTTATCATATCGGTACACAGGATGAGATCAGTATTGGTGACCTGATCCATTATGCCGGTGAACTGCTGGGATATAAAGGAACATTTGAAAATGCACCGACTTACCCGGGTTCTGTAAGCCGTCGTTGCCCGGATATCAGTAAGGCAAGGACACAGCTGGGATTTGAACCCAAAGTAATGTGGAAGGAAGGATTGAAAGAAACCGTAGAATGGTACAACCAATATCTTGAATCAGGAAAATTAGTCTATGAGTAACGATAAGTTTATTGCACTCAGTCTTCCGAATATTGCCGGTAATGAATGGAAATACGTGAAGGATTGCCTGGATACCGGGTGGATATCTTCTGTAGGTTCTTATGTTACACAGTTTGAGCAAATGGTAGCTGATTTTGCCGGTGCAAAATATGGAGTGGCGGCAGTTAATGGTACAGCGGCCCTGCATATTTCCTTATTGATGAGTGGGGTAAAACAAAACGATTATGTGATTTTACCCAATCTTACGTTTGTTGCTTCTGCCAATTCTATCAAATACCTGGGTGCGGACCCAATTTTAATTGATGCCGATCCCAATCTGTGGCAGATGGACCTTGACCTGCTGGAAGAGTTTCTTGAAAATGAAACCGATGTTAAAGACGGCCGGTTATTTTATATAAAAGATGGCCGCTATATCGGTGCTATCATGCCGGTACATATCCTCGGTAATATGTGTGATATGGATCGTTTTCTGTCTATTGTAAAAAAATATCCCTTACCCATTGTGGAAGATGCTACAGAGGCATTGGGGACAACTTATAAAGGAGTGAGTGCGGGTAAATTCAGTCCATTGGCTTGCTTTAGTTTTAATGGGAATAAGATCATTTCTACCGGCGGTGGTGGAGTGATCGTGACCGATGATAAAGCGTTGGCCAAAAAAGCCAAACATTTGACAACCACGGCCAAAGCCAGCGCCGATGAGTATTACCATGATGAAGTGGGATATAATTACCGTCTAGTGAATGTGCTGGCTGCTATTGGGGTAGGACAGATGGAACTATTGCCTTCTTTTATCAAACGGAAAAAAGAATGTGTAGCTTTTTATAAAAAAGAACTGACAGGTGTCGCAGATATCCGTTTCCAGCAGGAATTGCCCGATGTTGAAACCAATGGCTGGTTATTTACCATACAAACAGATAAGCAAAAACAATTACTGGATCACCTCAATGCCAATAAGATATTAAGCCGCCGCTTCTGGATGCCGATGAACAAACTACCGATGTATAAGGATTGTGTTTATGTGCAGCAAAAAGATCATGCGGATTATATCTATACTACCTGCCTGAGTATTCCTTGTTCTACCAACATTACAGACGAAGAGCTGGCCATTGTGGTGAACGAAATAAAAGCCGCTATCGGGTAATATCCAAGTTATGTACAATTTCATTAAACGTTTCTTTGATATTATTTTTTCGCTGCTGTCAATCATCATCTTGTTGCCCTTATTTGTACCTATCATAATTTTATTATTGTTGACAGGCGAACATGAAGTTTTTTTCAAACAGGAGCGGGTAGGGTATAAGAATAAGATTTTTCATATCTGGAAATTTGCGACCATGCTAAAGAACAGTCCGAATATGGGGCATGGTGATGTGACTGTCCGCAAGGATCCCCGTATTACGTCCATCGGGAGGTTTTTACGCCAAAGCAAGCTGAATGAACTCCCCCAATTGATCAATATACTGATCGGCGATATGTCTTTTGTAGGTCCAAGACCCCTGATGAAAGTGGGTTTTGACCGCTATTCGGAGGAGATGAAGGGTAAAGTATATAATGTGCAACCGGGGCTTACGGGTATTGGCTCCATCCAGTTTCGGGATGAAGAACTGATCATCACGCAAAGTAAATTACCCCCGCATGAATGTTACCGGGATGTGATATTGCCGTATAAAGGGGCATTGGAAGTGTGGTACCAGCAACACCATAATTTTTATACGGATTTTATGATCCTGTTTTTAACAGCCTGGTATATCGTATTTCCTAAAAGCGGACTGGTACATAAAATTTTCCCATCCCTGCCAGCAAGGAGTTTCTAAGCGCAATATTTTTCAGCCGTTGATAAATAAAGTAATTTTAACTGTCTGTAAAAATGTTTAAATTTTTTTCCAAATCAAAGCCTGTTGCGGGTAAAGTACACCTCGGTCTGCTGAAGACGGATATGCACTCTCACCTATTGCCGGGTATTGATGACGGTTCTCCTGACATGGAAACCTCGCTGAAACTGATCAGGGGCATGATGGACCTGGGTTATACAAAACTGGTCACCACACCGCATGTAATGTGGGATATGTATAAAAATACTACGGAGATCATTGTACAAAAATTAGAACTGTTGCGGGAGGCTGTCAAAGCAGCGGGATTGATTGTGGAAATAAATGCAGCCGCAGAATATTTTTTGGATGACTATGTGGAAGGATTGATAAAGAATGGTACACCTCTTCTCCCGATCAGTGGGAATATGGTGTTGGTCGAATTTTCACTTGCCTATCCATCCCATTCATTGAAGGATATTCTCTTTGAGATGCAAATGCAGAATTACCAGCCGGTGATAGCACATCCGGAACGATATATCTACCTGGAAAAGAACAAGGAGTTTTATGAGGAGCTGAAAGATATCGGCTGTTTATTTCAATTAAACCTGTTGTCATTGGCAGGATACTACGGAAAGACACCACAACTGCTGGCCGAATACCTTATCAAAAAAGGCCATTATGACCTGGTGGGCACCGATTTGCATGGTTTCCGCCACCTTGAAGCTTTACAAAACCCCTCCTTTGTTGCCCCACTGATGAAATTACTTGAGACCGGCAAGATCAAAAACGGGTTTTTATAAACCCCCTGTTTTTAGTAAATTTACCTTTTGTTTAAGAGTTTAACCCTCCAGGTTGAACTTTTTTTATTGGCGGTTGTAATTACTCCTGTTATGAACGCATTTACAATCAAGGACCTGGAAAATCTCTCAGGAATAAAAGCCCATACGATACGTATCTGGGAGCAGCGGTATCATTTTTTGAAGCCCAACCGTACTACCACCAATATCAGGTATTACAGCAATGAAGAATTGAAGACCGTACTCAATATTGCCCTGCTCAATAAATATGGCTTTAAGATCTCTCATATTGACCGGATGCAGCCGCAGGAGATACGGGAAAAAATCCTGCTCTTAGGGGATGCCCGCGCCATACAGGAGCGGATCATCAACGACCTCGTTCAGTCAATGGTGGATCTGGATATGGAACGGTTTGAGCAAATTATTGCCAACTTTATTGTGGCAAAAGGTATCGAAAGGACCGTTATTCAAATCATATTTCCTTTCCTGGAGAAGATTGGTATCCTCTGGCAAACAGGTCATGTAAACCCGGCACAGGAGCGCCTGGTAACAAATATTATCCGTCAGAAACTGATTGTTGGTATCGAAACGACCGTTTCCCATGTAAGTCTAAATAAAACCTTTCTTCTTTTTCTTCCGGAGGGCGAGCACCATGAACTGGGTTTACTATTTATGTATTTTTTGTTGAAGAGCCGTGGTGCAGAAACCATTTACCTGGGTGCTAATGTGCCGGTAAAAGATGTGGAGTATGTGATCAACCTGAAAAAGCCGGATATAGCTTTTGTTCACCTCACGGCCACCAGTTCTGCCTTCAATTTTGAAAAATTCCTTAACAACGTCCAGCAGCGATTTGGTTCCGTTACCACCATTGTTTCCGGCCTGTTAACACAGTCTTACAAGAAAAAAGTTCCCCAAACTGTCCATTTCAAGCGGTCTTTGGCAGAAGTAATGGAGTATCTCTCCGCTCTTTAGGCCATTTTGGATGATTTATGACCCGGTACCATTCTTGTTTTAATAAAATAGGAAAATAGTTTTGGCTGGATTAAAATTATGTTTAACTTTACAGTCTAATAATTAAACAAAAAAATATGTCAAATCCTGAGTTCAATGAAATGTTGCTGACTAATGCAGATTTCCTCAAGCCTTTTGCCATCAACCTGACAAGAGACCCCGAAGCCGCAAATGACCTTTACCAGGAGACGCTTTATAAGGCATTGGCCAATAAAGAAAAATATAATGTTGGTACCAATATCAAAGCCTGGTTGTTTACGATCATGCGGAATATTTTTATTAATGATTACCGTAGAAAAGTTAAACAAAAAACCATCTTCGATAATACCCCAAATGAATACCTGATCAACCAGCGTCAGGGTGCTGTGAGCAATGCTGCGGAGAGTGATTTGCGGATGAAAGAGATCAATAAAGCCATTCAGGAACTCCCTGAAATATTTAAAACCCCCTTTTTATTGTATTTTGATGGTTATAAGTATAACGAAATAGCTGAAGTACTCATTGAGCCGCTGGGAACCATCAAAAGCAGGATCCACTTTGCAAGGAAACTCTTGAAGGAGCAAATTAGCCGGTTTTAAAAAATTATTTGTGCCTGGAAAATCCGTAGTTGTTATTGGTAGTGGGTTTGCAGGGCTGTCTGCGGCCTCTTTCATGGCCAAAGCCGGTTGGCATGTCACCCTTATTGAAAAAAATAAAACAGCCGGGGGTCGTGCCCGGCAATTGAAAGAAGCTGGATTTACTTTTGACATGGGTCCCAGTTTTTACTGGATGCCCGACGTGTTTGAAAGGTATTTTGCACAATTTGGCAAAAAAGTTTCCGATTATTATTCCCTCCACCGTCTCGATCCCTCCTATCGTATTTATTGGGAGGATGGTTTCACCGATATGCCGGCTGATTTTGAAGCCCTGAAAGAAGTGTTCGAATCACTGGAGCCCGGCAGTGCTCAAAAATTAGAAAAATATTTAGAAGGAGCAGCGTACAAATATGAAGTTGGTGTGAACGGGCTGGTGTATAAACCAAGCCGTTCCCTTACAGAATTTATGGATTGGAAAACCATCAGCGGTGTTTTCAAGCTACAGGTTTTTTCTTCTATCAAAAGTCATATCGCCAAGTATTTTAAACATCCGAAACTTCGTCAAATGATGGAGTTCCCTGTTTTATTCCTGGGAGCTTTACCCGAGGATACACCGGCACTCTACAGTCTGATGAATTACGCCGATCTGAAAGGAGGAACCTGGTACCCGGAAGGCGGTATCTATTCAGTGGTGGACGGCATGTATAAACTGGCTGTTGAACTGGGTGTACAATTTCATTTTGAAGAAGAAGTGACCGGCATCATGATCGAAGGGAATACCGCTAAAACGGTAGCTACCAATAAAGATTTTTACCGCTGTGATGTCATTATCAGCGGGGCTGATTACGAGTTTACCGAAAGAAAGTTATTACCGGTACAATACCGGAGCTACTCTCCCGCTTACTGGAATAAAAGAGTGATGGCACCTTCCTGCCTATTGTATTATGTAGGCCTGAATAAAAAATTGAAACAGCCTGTGCATCATTCGCTTTTTTTCGATGTTCCTTTTGAACAGCATGGACAGGAGATATATAAAGATCCGAAATGGCCCGCTGCGCCTTTGTTTTATGTCAGTATTTGCTCATTGACCGATAAATCGGTGGCGCCACCGGGTTGCGAAAATATTGTTTTTCTGGTGCCAATAGCCTCTGGCCTTGAAGGTGATACAGAAGAATTGAGAGATAACTATTTCCGGCTCATTGCAAAAAGAATGGAGCAACATACCGGCGAATCTATTTTGGATGCAGTGATCTATAAAAAAACCTATTCGGTAAGCGATTTTGTAGCTGATTATAATTCATTCAAAGGGAATGCGTATGGCCTGGCCAATACCCTGCTACAAACGGCTATTTTTAAACCGTCGTGTCAAAGTAAAAAAGTCAAAAACCTGTTTTATACAGGGCAGCTGACCGTACCGGGCCCGGGTGTTCCACCGAGCTTAATAAGCGGGGAGGTTGTTGCTAAACAAGTGATCAAAGTATTGGGATAAAATTGTTATTTTACATTAAATGCTTCAATTATTTCATACCACCGGAGAAAACTGCAGCCGCATTGTCACGGAGAACTATAGCACTTCGTTCTCATCTGCAATCCGGATGCTGCATAAAGACCTGCGTCAGCCTGTTTTCAATATTTATGGGTTTGTACGTTTTGCAGATGAAATAGTGGATACTTTTCATGACCACGACAAGTCCTTCCTGCTCCAACAGTTTCGGGCACAAACCTACGATGCGATAAATCGGGGTATCAGTCTGAACCCTATACTGAACAGCTTTCAACGAACTGTTAACCAGTTTAATATCGACCCTAAACTGATCGATGCTTTTTTCCATAGCATGGAAATGGACCTGAGTAAAAAGGATTATGACAGCCAGGGTTATAAGGAATATATCTATGGCTCAGCAGAAGTGGTAGGACTAATGTGTTTGTATGTCTTTTGCGAAGGAGAAAAAGAATTGTATGAGAAGCTGGAGAATTCTGCACGTTCACTCGGGGCGGCTTTTCAAAAAGTAAATTTTCTCCGGGATATAAAAGCTGATTTCGACGGACTCGCAAGGATCTATTTTCCCGGTTGTGATTTTAATAATTTTACTGACTTGGAAAAGAAGAATATAGAAGTTGATATTCAAAATGATTTCAGGCAGGCTTATCAGGGTATTACTAATCTTCCCCTGAAAGCAAGATTCGGTGTTTATGTAGCGTATAAATATTACATGTCCTTATTCCGGAAAATAAAAAGTATGGAACCGGCACGGGTACTGGAAGAAAGAATTCGTATTCCCAATTACCGCAAGGCCATGATCATCTTCCGGGCCGGTGTAAAAAATCAATTACGGTTAATTTAGTATGGAGTTGATACAAGTGATACTGGTGGATGTCAATGACAGGCCAACCGGCACCATGGAAAAAATGGAGGCCCATAAAAAAGGTTTGCTCCACCGGGCCTTCAGTGTTTTTATTTTTAATAGTAAAGGCGAAATGTTATTGCAGCAAAGGGCTGTCAGCAAATACCACAGCGGTGGGCTATGGACCAATGCCTGTTGCAGCCATCCTTCCCCGGGTGAAGAAACCTTACCGGCAGCACAAAGAAGGTTGAAAGAAGAAATGGGTTTTGAAACAGCAGTAGAGAAAATTACGGACTTTGTTTACAAGGCTGATTTTGATAACGGGCTGACAGAACATGAATTCGACCATGTTTTTGCCGGGGAGTATCAAGGCCCTATGGAGCTCAATAAGGAAGAGGTGATGGATTGTTGCTATAAAGAAATGTCGGAGATCCACCAAAACCTGGTGACAAGTCCGGGAAAATACACGGCCTGGTTTCACCTGGCTTTTCCCAAGATTGAGCATTGGTGGAAGCAACGATACAATGGCCTCCTGACGGAAAGAATTTAATTTTACAACATAATGAATATCGTTTATTATATACTGGTTTTAGTGGGAACATTTGTCCTCATGGAAGGTATTACCTGGTGTACGCATCGGTTTGTCATGCATGGTTTTTTGTGGTACCTGCACCGCGACCATCACCAGGTGAGACCCGGCATCTTTGAAAAAAACGATCTTTTTGCTTTCATATTCGCCGTACCAAGTTTCCTGATGATTTACTTAGGCACTTACAACTATATCTGGTGGTTGCAGGCTATTGGGTTTGGCGTAATGGCGTATGGATTTGCTTACTTCATGGTGCATGATGTTATCATTCACCAGCGGTTTAAATGGTTTAGCCGCAGCAATAATACCTATGTAAGAGCCATTCGCTGGGCACATAAAATGCATCATAAACAATTAGATAAAAATAAAGGGGAGAGTTTTGGTTTCCTCATTGTAAACAAGAAATATTGGGATAAAATTCGCCGGGATAAAAAATTAATGGCTGGCAAAGCAAAAGTTGAATATGCCCCCGAAGCCGAGTAATTCCTTTTTCAACTCCTTACCTTTAGTATTCAATCCTTGTTTCTGAATTCTCCCGACAAATACGACTATATCATTGCAGGAGCCGGTTGCGCCGGGCTTAGTCTTGCTGTACACCTGATCCAGTCCGGAAAATTCAGCGATCGGAAGATCCTGATCGTCGACAAGGATGAAAAGCAAAAGAATGACCGCACCTGGTGCTTTTGGGAAACAAGTCCCGGACTATTTGAATCCGTTGTATACAAACAATGGGGGAATGCCTGGTTTTACGGAGAAGATTTTTCCCGACTCATGGATATTTCTCCATACCAATATAAACTGATCCGGGGTATTGATTTTTATACGTATTGTTTAGACCTCATCCGGCAACAACCCAATTTCGAGATCAGGACCGGTGCGATCAAAGAAATACAAAGCAGCGCCGGGCAATCCTGGGTGCAGATCGATGAAGATAAAATTTTCGCTTCCTATATTTTTAATAGTATCCTGTTTGAAAAACCCTTGCTGAAAGAAAAAGACTATTATTTACTCCAGCACTTTAAAGGTTGGGTGATCGAAACGGAGCAACCGGTATTTAATCCCGGTGAAGCTACTCTGATGGATTTTAGAGTTAATCAGCAGCATGGAACAACATTTGTTTACGTGATGCCTTTTTCCACAACAAGGGCTCTGGTTGAATACACGTTGTTTACGGAACAATTATTAGCACCTGCTCAGTATGAGGAGGGCCTGAAAGAGTATATCACAAAATTTATCGGCATTGATAACTACCAGGTAACAGAAGAAGAATTTGGCGTGATACCGATGACAAATTATAAATTTCCCGCTGCAAACGGCGGTATTATTAATATTGGTACAGCTGGCGGGCAAACCAAAGCCTCGAGCGGCTACACCTTCCGCTATATTCAAAAACATGTGGCCCGCCTGGTGGAGAATTTAATAAAGAGGAACAACCCCTTTATTCCCTTACCAGGTGGCCCTGCCCGGTTTAAGTTTTATGACAGTACCTTACTGCATATTTTGAAAAATAAACAGCTTCCGGGAGATAAAATATTTACCCGCTTATTCAAAAAAAATAAACCCCAGCAAGTGCTGAGGTTTTTGGATAATGAAAGTTCTTTGGCCGATGAACTTCGGATTATTTCTTCTTTACCTACACTGCCTTTTTTGAAAGCAGCAATTAAGCAAGTCTGATCCTGCTCTGCCTTTTACTGGTCGGGGTCCATTTGCATGAATTCTCTTTTTACTGCTTTCAGCATACTGAATAATTGTGCAACCTGTATCAATAACAGCACACCCAATGCAAGCATCACATACCACGGAAGGCTGATTGTTTTGACAGACATTGTTACATCTTTTTGAAATTTTTCGATATGCCAGCCGGTAAGAGCGGATCCAAAAGCGAGCCCCGCCAGCAGGAAGGAGAGGAGTGAATACACCACTTTCATAAACATGATCCGCATGGTGGAATAACCTACCTTAAAATTTTCCAGGATAGCAGCCGGTATAATTAAAACCAATGCGATCCAGCTCCAGTTTTTTTGAAACCAGATCCCGTTCAGGGTAAGGTTGAATAAGAGCACTAAAACAATAGAAAGGAGCCCCCAGGGAAATACTAAAAAAAATGAAGGTTTGCGTGATTGTATTGGCATGTCAGGTTGGTTTATTGTGACAAGAAAGATAGAAATAATTACTGAAAATAATAAAAAAGCATAGGTAAATGCAAGGTATTAGCCGGGCTATTTTTCAGCACCCTTATCTGTATCTTTATTTTTTTCAGAAGATGACATGATCTGGGCGGCAAAAGCGCTTAAGGCATGTACAATACCTGCCTCTATGTGTAAATGATTTTCTACGCTTTTTACACCCGGTACCGATCTGGCAATTTGTGTGGCATGTTTTTTTTCTTCCTCGGTGTCCGCCCTCCCTTTCAGCAATACGTTGGCATCCTTTACAACGACTTCCATTTTGCTGGCATCCGTTTTGGGATCATCCTGCAGGAGACGGATAATTGTTGCTTGCATATGAAGATCATCTGGTTGCTGTGCTTGTTCCATACGAATGCGTTTTAATAAACAATAGGCTACTGCATACAAACGATGCCTGCTGCAGGTGCAAACACAAAATTAGCATATTTGCTGCTGGAATAAACTTATTGGTATCACGGCCATTAGTTGATAAGGTTTATGGTACTTTTGAAAAGCATTAGATTTGGATACACTTACTCATATTGTTTTAGGAGCCTGTATAGGAGAAGCTACCGCCGGTAAGGTATTGGGAAGAAAGGCGATGGTGGCCGGGGCATTGGCACAAAGTATCCCTGACATTGATTTCCTCGCTTATTTCTGGCTAAATCAAACGGATAATTTATTAGCCCACCGGGGTATCACCCACTCTGTTATTTTTGGCCTTTTGGTAGTGGCAGGTCTTTCTGCTGCCACCAGGAAAATTTTTCATAAAAGAAATTTTACCTGGCGCCAGGGCTTGCTCTTATTTGGACTGAATGTTTTCTGTCACCTCTTTATTGATGCCTTCAATGCCTATGGGGTTGGTTGGTTTGAACCCTTTTCCACGGCCCGTTTCTCTTTTCATGTACTTTTTGTAGCGGATCCTTTTTTTTCGATATGGCCCTTTCTCGGAATGCTGGCTATTTTAGTCTTTAACCGGAAAGCAAAAACGAAACGACTGGCCTGGCGATTGGGGCTTGGCTTAAGCCTGCTTTATTTAAGCTATGCGGTATACAATAAGCTGTCAGTAGAATCGGCCATGCGAAAACAATTAAAAGCGCAGCAAATCAGCTACGAATCTTTTTTTGCTACTCCATCTCCGTTTAATGCCTGGCTATGGTTTGTTATTATAAAGGATAAAAAAGGATTTTATACAGGTTACCGCTCTGTATTTGATACAAAAGTTATTCAGTTAAGCTATTCGCCAATCAACGATTCCTTATTAAGAGAAGTGAAAGACAGGGAAGAAGTGTATAACCTGGTCAGATTTGCACAGGGCTACTATACCGTGGAAAAAACGAATGATACATTGCTTTTTAATATACCCCGGTTTGGAAAAATAACCGGCTGGTCTGATCTCCATGCCAAATTTGCCTTTTATTATTACTTTGACAAACCGGGCGGCAATGAATTTTTGATCCAGCGGGGCCGGTTTAAAAACTGGAACCGGGAAACGGGCAGCGATTTTCTTCGCCGTATCCGGGGTAACTGATCATTCTTTTTGCCGGAAATAGAAAGTGGTCAGGGTAAGTATCAGATTCATCAGCTGGTAAGAAAGCCAGTGTATTAATTGCTGTGGCCTGAATAAGCGATGTACATAAGTGGCCGAGTCGACGGCCTTACAATCTTCTATAATAATTTTTTTGATCTGTTTCTCTATTAAGCTGCCTGTTTTTTTATCTTGTACATCCAGGTTCAATTCGATGCTGGCATAGGCGCTTAACCCATTCAGGTTATAGGAACCGATCGTATAAACCTGCCCATCAGCAATACTGATCTTTGCATGAAGAACGGTAGGCTGGTATTCATATATCTTTATTTTATTCCGAAAGAGCCAGCGGTAGAGGTAACGTTCTGCAAACTTAGCTGTTTTCACATCGGAGGTACCAGCCAGCACCACATGAATAGCTACTCCGCGTCCGGCGGCTTGTTTCAGAAGACGTAGCAATTTTTTTCCGGGTAAAAAATAGCTGCACATGATATAGATCCTGTCTTTTGCGTCTGTCAGCAATGCATAATAGCTGCGGGTGATCTCAATTTTCTGCATGACCCAGTCGTTTTGACGCACCCGGACAGCGACCTGTTCTTCTTCAGGGATGGCCATTGCGTATTTATTAGCCGCTTGATTGGTAGCGATCCCGGCCTTTCTTTTTTTTATCCATAAACGCCAGCATACTTTCTGTAATTCGATAGCTGCATCGCCTTCCACATAAAGAGCCGTATCCAACCAGCTTTTTTTATCATCTCTGTCATTGTAGCGGTCGGCAATATTCATAGTACCCACCAGGGCCCGGCTACTGTCTATGACCACCACTTTATGATGCAGGCGCCGGCCAAAATAAAAATATTGACTTTTTAAAAAGGGTTCAAAAAGCCGGAACCGGACACCCGCTGTTTTCAATTGCCCGATAAAATCGGCTGATAATTTTTGTGAGGCAAATCCATCTGCCAGTACATAGACCTCTACTTTTCTTTGCGCTGCAGCCATCAGTGCATCGGCTACCATTTTGCCTGTCTCGTCCTCTTCTAAAGCATAGGTTTGCAAATGGATGGAATGTTGGGCCTCCCCGATCAATTGCAACAAACGGTCAAAGAAATATTTTCCTCCTTTGACGGATTCTACCCGGTTATGCAGGCTGTACCCTGCGCCGTGAAGCGGCGAAACGGTTTTTTTGACGGACCTGGTTGATTGTTTAGTCAAAGTATAAAAATAATGGGGTGCTGAATTACCGTAAGTTACTTATTCGGTGCAGTAAATAAAAGAAGAAGAAAAGTAATTCGTAAAACAGGAATAACAGCTAAAACGACACCGGAATTGTACAAAGAGCCTGACAGCGTCTAACCCTTTTATGTGAGACCAGTAATAAGATATATTGCTACCTTGTAGATTCAATATATGCTTTGATACGATTGATTATTTATGAAGATGATAAAGACCTGAGAGAAGGTCTTGCACAATTTCTTGGATTTACCGATGAGTTTGAAGTAGCAGGGCAATTTGAGAATTGTGATACAATCCAGGTGGATGTACAGGAATTAAAGCCCGATATTTTATTGATGGATATCGATATGCCCGGCACGAACGGTATTGATGGGATCAGGCTGGCAAAAAAAGTCAACCCTGCACTCAATATCCTGATGTTTACTGTCTTTGACGACGACAAAAAGATTTTTGATTCTATCTGCAATGGCGCTGACGGATACTTACTGAAGAAAACACCTCCTCAGAAGATCATTGAGGCACTCAAAGATGTATATACCGGTGGCGCCCCCATGTCGCCTTCGATCGCCAAAAAAGTATTGAACTTTTTCCCCAAAAAAGCCATCACCAGCACAGAGCCCCTGACTGTAAAAGAACAGGAGGTATTGATCCACCTGGTGAATGGCAAAAGTTATAAACAAATAGCCGATGTTCAACAGGTCAGTATCGAAACAGTGAGATCACATATCAAACATATTTATAGTAAATTACATGTAAGCTCTATGAGCCAGGCGGTGGCCAAAGTTATAAATAATAAGATCGTTTAGTTTCTCCTTTACAAGTACATGGCTCATCCAAAAATTATAGCTGCCTTTATTACCTTGTTATTTTACTATAATGGAGCAGCACAGACTGGAGATCTGATTTTTAAACACCTGACGAGAAGTAACGGATTACCTGTAGACGGTATTACTTGCCTGGCACAGGATAGCAGCGGGTTTATTTGGATGGGAAGTTCTGATGGGCTGATTCGATATGATGGATTTAATTTTAAACAGTATCACTATGACCCCGCAGATAAAAGAACCGTTCCGGGTAATGCTATTTCATATATCTGCGTGACCCGCAAAGGCCTGCTGTGGGTGGGTACTTTTGAAGGAGGTATAGCTTGTATGGATAGGAATGGCCGGGTAATCCGCGTTATCAATTCTTCTACTACAGATTTGTTTACAGATGCGTCAAATGCGATAACAACAATAAAAGAAGATAAGCAGGGAAATATCTGGTTTTCTGCTTTTGATGGGATTTTCCGTATTTCAGCCAGGGATGGTATGCTTACAGACTTCAGGTTCCCAATTACCAAAGCAAGGGACAATGCTTTCCGGGATATCATTTTTGATGAGCGAGGTAAGATATGGGTTGCAAATTTAAATCACGGTATCGTAATACTGGATACCGCTACAAAGAATTTCAGCAGTTTGAATAGCCCTCCTTTCACCCAAAAGAATTTTAAAAATAAAAATTACTATAACGCACTTACCTTCTACAAGGGACAGATTTGGTACTCAACCTGGGTTCCGGATATAGGCGTATATGATACAGCCACCAGAAAGGACATCTTACTCTATTCAGCCTTGGGCAAAATAGTAGAAGGATACAACCTGATGGTCAATAGTTTTTTTATTGATTCAAAAAATAGCTTATGGCTTGCCACCTGCAATGGGTTATTTTTTACCACCCATTCTTCAAAGCTGGAAAGAACGTTCCGGACCGATATCAATAATAATTACAGCATCGGTAATAACTGGATCAACGCTATACTTGAAGACAGGGAAGGCAATTTTTGGTTTGGAACAAAAGAAGGTATCAGCATAGCACAACCCTACAAAAAAACGGTGCGCAATTTATCTGATCATAAGCTAAAGGAGTTTCCTTTTGGTGATAAGGAAATTTCCAATGTGATTGAAGTGGACAGCAACACCCTGTTGGTTTGTACGGCCAATTCAGATGGGATCTATGAAACAGATCTCGATTTCAATCTGAAAAAAAAATATTTTTTTCACGATGTGAAATATGACTGGATATGGACCTACTATCACGATAAACCAAGGAGCCGCATCTTTATTTCAACACAGGAGGGGATGCTTTTGTACAATACAGCAACACATTCTGTAAAAAAGGTCAAACCCCGGCCAGGTTATAATATCAATTCAATATCATCTTTTGTTGCTGATTCAGACAGTATAATATGGATGTCCCGTTTCCGGAATTCTTTTTTAAAATATGATCTCCAAAAGGATGTGTATAAAGAGTACACACTCGAAAGTTTGGGAGAAAAAATGCAGAACTTGTTATTGACATCAGATAAGGACAATCAGCTATGGTTGCTGGCAAATGATGTCGGCATATTGCGTTTCGATAAAAAAACTGAAACGATTACGCAACGCATTACTTCAGATACCACCATCAATTCATTATTACAAACCGGCATATTGTTTTTTAAAGATATCGGTCAGTATTACCTGGTAGGATACCAGTCCAAAGGGGTTAGTTTGTTAAATAAGAAGACCGGTATCTATAAGCATGTAACGTTCACGGAGGGACTGGCTAGTAATATTTCAACAGACGCTTTTGTCGCCAAAAACGGAAAAGTCTGGATAGCAACAGGGAATGGGCTAAGCTTGTTGGATCCTTCCAATAAAACATTTAAAAATTATGGTTATAGTGAAGGCATACTGAATAATAATATTTTAAGTATTACACAATTACGGGACGGGCGTATTGTAGCCGGGACCAACAAGGGAGTAGTTGTATTTGACCCCGCTGCACTTGATTCCTTCGCCGCTGTATCTGCTCCAATGATAACTGGTATCAATGTATATGGGAGGAAGATGGAGGCAGATAGTCTGATACTCCTGGGCAAAACCTTGCAAATTTCATACAGTAAAAATTATGTTTCCTTTGATTTTATAACTCCGCAATACAGTAATAACGAACGTATTCTGTATGCGTATAAAATGGAGGGGATTGACAGGGACTGGATAGAATGCGGTGGCCGCCAATACACATCCTACTCTAATATGCAGGGAGGTAATTATGTGTTTAAAGTAAGGGCGAAGCTACCCGGTGGAGAATGGATAGAGAGCCGGAATAATTTACGGGTGCACGTCAACACCCCATTTTATGACAAATGGTGGTTTTATGTTCTTGGTGGCCTGCTGGCTGCTGGTATCTTATATATTATTTTCAGATACCGCCTGCAACAGATATTGAAGCTTGAGCGGATGCGAACCACCATTTCAGGTGATTTGCATGATGAGGTCGGCGCTTCCCTTACCTCGATTTCAATTTTCAGCGAAATGGCCAGCAAATCAGTTACCCCATTATCGAATGAAGCCCAATATTTACAAAGGATTGGTGAACGGAGCAGGGAGAGCATTGAAAAAATGAGCGATATCATCTGGAATATTAATCCGGAGAATGATAACCTGCAGCAAATCCTGATCCGGATGAAAAACTATTCAACCGAGGTGGCTGAAGCTAAGGATATCGCCATCCACTGGAAGGAGGAAGGCAATTTCAGTTATTCAGGCTTGAGTGTGGAGCAGCGAAAGAATTTCTACCTATTGTTCAAGGAGGTTATCAATAATGCAATCAAACATGCAGCGGCTAAGAATATCTACATTGAAGTGAAAATGGATCGAAACACTATTTCGCTTCACCTCGAAGATGATGGAAAGGGCTATGATACTACTTCTGTCTCAGCTGGTAACGGCTTAAAAAATATACATCGTCGAATCGAATCCTTAAAGGGAAAGATCAATATATCCTCCCGGCCCGGTCAGGGAACTGTGGTGGATATTGCGTTTGCTTATTGACCCTTAACTATATGTAAAGCTCCCAGGGTGTCAGTTTTATCACAGGATGATTACATTACCCGTTTCCACCTGCCCTCTCCCCATTTTATGTGATTGTTTGCTGTGCTGATTATCTCCAATTTTATCTGGAATTAACCAACCAGATAACCAAACCTAACAATCTTATGATACAGTTCATCTTACTAATGATGCCGGCTGCTTTTGCAGTTGCTCCTTTTAGACAGGCGTCATCCAAAGTACAGAAGGTTACTATAGCCGATTTTATTACCGGAGATAAAAATCAGGAATCCAGGGCCCGCGTCTCAACAGATTAATTTTTTAAAACGATAGAATAATAATTTAACCATTAAACCTACAAGTATGAAAAAGATCATTTATTCGGCCATTATAACGGCCTTTTTCGTTACCGCCTGTAAAAAGGATCCCGAATGCACGACCAGTACTTCGACTCTATCGGCAGCTTACAAAATAACTTCGGTCAGGTACCAAATGACACCGGCATTGGCCGAAAGCGATTATTTTAATCTTCTTTTCCCCGATCCCTGTGACCGGGATAACCTGTATACATTCAAGGAAAACGGCTCCTACACAATAACTGATGCGGGTACTATATGTAGTCCCTCAGGTGACGATTCGGGCACCTGGAGCCTGACCGGAACTACCATGACGGTAGATGGAGATCCCGTTGCGATTGAAAGTTTTGATTGTAAAACCCTCGTTCTTGTCAATACGGACACGCAGGTGGCTGGCGATAAATTAAAGCTAATACTCACCAAACAATAACCACTTAAAACAGTAATCATGAAATCACTAATCATCTCCATTTTTTTGCTGAGCCTGGCCGGCAACCTGTTTAGCCAGCAAGTTCCCGATACCCAGCCTGACTATCTTATGAAAAGGAAAAAAGCAAAGAACAATTGCGAGGACATTGTTAATCAGTGGAACCGGCCTTATGTTTACGGGTCTTGTATTTCCACAAGGCGAGCAGACCTATGACGGCGGGAATTTCTTCATCGGATGGATATCCAATGATGAGTATAAAAATGACGATCTGAGAGACGCACTCTTTTTAGGTGGTGGCATTGTCGCCCTCGGTAGCATTCCGTTTTTTATTGCATCGGGTATGAATAAAAGGAAGGCGAAAAAAACTACTTTTTTTATAGATATGGAACGAGCAGAGGTGCTGCAGTATGCGAACGTCAGACACATAGCTTATCCGGTATTAGGGCTTAGGCTAAAACTCTAGGTACCTATCAAATATTAAAATTATTACTATGAACAGGATCTTAATTACGATTGCCCTGCTTATGTTCTTATTGAATGCATGCTCTAAACCGGGTGACGGTAATAAAACAAAGAACTTTGCCGTTTTGGAACCCGGTACTAATTTGCCAGTGGAGGGGGCGGGAGTACAAGGCTATAAATGCCTGCAGCGGGACTTCTTCTTACAGAATTGTTTGAGTGAGTCTTATGTAACAACGGTCAGCACGAATAGCAGCGGAATCGCCAGCTTTTCTGCTGCTGCAGACATTGGAGTATTGAAAGTAAGCAAAACTAAGTATTGGAGTATTCAGAATCAGTTTGATATTTTGTCAAGCAGTACCACCTACCTGGCGCCAGTAGCTACCGTGAAAGCACATTTTACCAAACAAAATTCACATCCTTCTAATTACCAGCTTTTCGTAGTCGCACAATCCGGAACCTGCTGGGATTGTAATACCATCAGTATAAACCTGGGTCAACCATTGGATACTACAGTGTATCTGAAAGGGCGTGGAAATTTTATCAATAATGTTAATTGGTACGTAAGCGTAGGTGGTTCAGGGATTGTGATGATCAGCTCTTCCTCATTGATCAATCGGTTTGACACGGCGCTGGTTAATATTGGGTACTGAGCAGACTTAGAAAAGTCATCTATATTTTGGAACAATAATTCGAAGTACAATCAATACAATTTGCCTGGTGCTGCAATTCCTTATTATTATTAATTGCTCATCACAAAGCAAGCAGGAGAATAATGTAAGAACTGTAACAAGGGCCAATTTCCTAAGCTCAGGTATCAGTTATGAACGCCCGGTAGGTAGGATGCAGTCTATTTTTTTGCAAGCAGGCATGAGTATGGATGCTGCTGTTGGTTTTTCAAGTGCTCTTGGTAATACCTCATATTTTCATCTTGATCCTGCGATACATATAGAGTATCGCTATTACTATAATTATGCACGCAGGCAGGAAAAAAATAAAAGAACTGACATGAACAGCATGAATTATTTCAATGCCATTGTTGACTGCTATCTTTCAAAGAGAAGGGTCGCCTCGTCGGATTATGATGAAGAGAAACTGCGACCGGTTTATTCAGCCGGTATCGGATGGGGTTTCCAACGAAATTTCAGTAAACGCTTCAGTCTTGACTATAGCCTGGGCCCCGGTGTTCTTATTACAAGAGTATTTCGACCGGATATTGTAGGCGAGGTCTATCCCTAAATGCCAGCGGAGTTTACAGCCGTAGGGCAGCTGAGCCTGGGATTTTGGCTGAATAAAAGAGGCAATAATTTTGCTCGATTTCCAAATTCCTAGACATTTGAGTGGATAATTGTGCTATGCAAAAAAAAGTGACTCTGTGGAATTGTTTTATACTAATCACTTTTGTATTTGGCCGGATACCTTTGATCAGCATCGTATGAATTAAAACAATTCAATTACAAATACCCTGAGATTATCAGCGCACTCTTAAGTGCAATTGATTTGATTCTTGATGACATTCAACTTTGCTAGTACTCAGGCGAAATTTTGATTAATTAATTTCTCCCATTCATCAGCACTCATAGACCAGGCACACGCACCATACAAAGTTCCTTTAAGGGGTGTAAAACAGCGTAAACTATACCGTAAACGAATTCCCTAAATCATCCATATAAAAGAAAAAGCCCCTACCCCGAAGAGAGATTAAAATCAACAAAAAGCCCGCCTTCGTTAAACTTTGGGCGGGCGAAGTAGTGTCGAGAGGAATCGAACCGGCTGTAAACTTCCTGATCCTGTCAAATTTGTCTTCCCCGGATGTAGAATCATTATTTTACCTTGATGCAATCAATCCCTTTACCATCTTTAGTCGAGGTCCAGGCAACCGCCAGCGCAGCATAAGTACCACCGCCCGAGTAAACCTGGCGAAGCGTCACGAAGCCTACATAACATTTCCCATCGCTTTTATAAGCTATCCAGATATGCGGGTTAAAATATTTATACTTAGGAAGACCATAGTCATCATTCGCAATACTCCAGTATGGTCCGTTATACGATTCTGCAACCCATTTGATAATCTGACGTTGGGGCAAGTCTCTTTTCAGAATCGCAGCGATTTTGGCACTCGTTGCGTTAGAGTCTGTCAGTTTACCGGGGTTGGAAAATACGGGGGGCAGTTTGTCGTAGCGAAAAGCACTCTCCACCGCAAGGTCCGATCCCAGCCTTGCATTTTTGCGGATCCTCTCCACATCCTCCTCACTGAATTGAAAATCGAATTCACTCTCCAGTGTGGGCCATTTATCTTGGCTTTGCAAATAACCATAGGCGTTTGTTGTTTCGTTGTAAATTTTAATCCGCACAGTATACTGTCCATCGGCTAACTGCGCAATCGCAATCCCAGAAGACAAAGGAAAGTGCCCCAGGCCGGCAACAAAATCATCCAGCAGGGAATAAACAGTAATTGCTTTTGACCCCTCAGGTAAAATGTCGAAGTTGAGTGTATTACTGTTCTTGAATTCATCCTTAACGAGGAGATAGTATTTGTCCGATGCTAACTCGTATTTATTTCCTCCAGCTCTTCAAATGGAAATCCTCATTATTAGGGAAAGCAAGGTTCTTTCATCCTCTTTGATCTTGAAAGCTTCTTTAATAGTGCCTGAAAGCAGTTCTATTCTTCCATAAATATATCCGGCAGAGGTGAAACTATTTTTACTGTTGGCACTCGAGGTTGTAAAAGGCTGGTTGGAAAAAAACATGTTCCCTTCCAGCAATGTTACTGACTGGCCATTCCGTAATTTATCATTTTTTGCAACTGTTACGATGCTGATCAGCAAGAAGGCAGTGATAAAAAGGGAATTTTTCATAACATAAGTTTTATTGGGAAGTACAATTTGAAGTTAAAGAAAAATCCAATTTTCTGAAATTGTTTGTTGGACATATCAAAGGACTTGTATAAGTGGTATAGGATTGCGTTGGTCACGGCTACTTTAGGAGACAATCTCTTTGGCAGAAAGGCAGACTGGGTACAGTGCCCGGAAGCAGGGACAAAGAGCTGAAAATTAACCTGTGAGAGGAATCCCTGCCTGCTGAGCAGTCAGTCAGGGAACTGATATGTGGCCTCGTCAGGAATCGAACCTGAATCTGGAGCTTCGGAAACTCTTATACTATCCATTGTACGACGAGGCCGGCTAATCCGGCTGCGAAATTAAGCGAAAAGGGCTATCCTTTTTTCTGCCCGGTAAAATAAAAAGAGTTTCTTCAGCAATCCTTTTCAGGAGATTAGCAACACCCGGCGAGGATGGAATTTACTTGATCAGTCCCGGGGCATTGGTCGCAAATATTTTAACGGCAATCGCTAATAATATCACACCAAAAAATTTTCTTACAGCGATCAACCCTGCAGGGCCTAAGAGGCGGGCAATAACACCTAATGATTTTAATACGATAAAAACAATGACCAGGTTCACCAGGATGGCGATCAGCAAAGTGGTTTCATTATAATTGGCTTTTAGCGACATCAGTGTCGTTAATGTTCCAGAGCCTGCGATCAGGGGAAAGGCGATCGGGACAACCGTGGCTGCTTTTACATTGGATTCGCTTTTGAAGAACTCCAGCCCCAGTACCATTTCCAGCCCCAAAATAAAAATCACAATAGAACCTCCTACAGCAAAAGACCGTACATCCAATCCCAGCAAATTCAAAAACCCTTTGCCGACAAAAAGAAAAAGGATCATCAATGCACCGGATATCAACGTGGCCCTCAGCTCGCGGATCCCGCCCATTTTTTCTTTTAATGAGATCAGAATAGGCACTGAACCAACAATATCAATTACTGCAAAAAGAGTAAACGTGACGGTAAGCAGTTCTTTGAGATCGACAACCATGGCAGCTGTTTTGACAAAGGTAGTAGTTGCCTGGCTGGCTAAAAATTAAAGCCCTGTCTCATTCAGGAAACAGGGCTTATGCATTATTTGAAAAAATATCTTTCTTTAAACAGGTTGAGCTCCAGCTGCAGGTAAATCAAACAATCTCTGCACAGGCAGTCCGTATACCGGCCTTCAATATAGACTTTCAACTCATTAGTTAAGGGTATGCCATAACACTGGCATTGGGTGATCGTGCCGGATTTACATTCAAACACGGTGTTACATCGGGGACAGTTTTTTGTTTCGTGCTTACACATAGGTTAACTTATAATTGGAAACTAATACCTGTCGTGAAATTAAAACGACGCGTATTGTATCCCAGGAAATCAAAATACTGCTTGTTGGTAATGTTCCTCAGGTCAAGGAAAACCCGCGCCTGCTTATCAAAACAATATTCGCCGTGTACATCGATCGTGGCATATCCTTTCAATGTTTCCGGCAGGCCTGCATACACATACTCATCCCTCTTGGTAATAGCATGCACCGCCACACTGGTAAATATATTTTTCCAGGCATGATAACCAAGAGTAAGATTGATGGCATGCTTTGGAATACGGTACAGGTTGAAATAAGTAGTATCCTTACCTAATGGTGCGCCGGTACCATCGAAAGCCGTCGTTGTTTTTCCATCGGTATAAGTATAATTAAAGCTGAATTCCTTTTTATCTTTTGCATAAGAAAACTCCAGCTCGGCGCCATAGTTGGTTTGCCTGGCTGCATTCAGGTATTTGCTTGCATAAGGAGGATTGGGGTCAGACGTATACAGGATCGAATTTTTGCCGTTCCGGTAAAAAGCTACGAGTCTTGTCTTCACGGCGGGTACTGACTTTATTTCAATACCTGCTTCCCCGGTAATTCCTGTCTCAGGTTTCAGATCTGGGTTGCCTGCAAAGCCATCAAATAACTGGTAAAGTGTTGGTGTTTTGAAAGAAGTATACAGGTTCAGGAATACTTTGTTGTTGTTCTCCATCCGGTAAAAAGGATTGAGATTAAACGTGAAATTGCTGCCATACTCGGAATGAATGTTCATACGTCCACCCAATTCAACATTGAAACCTTTTTCTTTATTGTGACTGACAGAAGCATACGTACTTACCTGGTCCATTTTTCCGATTAATGGATCCTGCGTATATGGCCCATAAATGCCCGTTGAAAAATAATACTGTTCAGTATTGTGAGCTCTGTAATCGGCTCCTGCCAATAACTCCCAGGTTCCCTGAATGGCCGACCATTTATCCAATTTCCAGCTGCCATAGATGTCTGCAAAATGAGTGCGTCCTACATAATTACTTTTTGAGAATATGGAGAATGCGTTGGGCTTATGCAACGAATCGTCCAGGTAATCTCTTTCCGATTGATTGAAACTGTACCGGGTAGTGATCGTTAATTTTCTGTAAGTATAAGCGATACTTCCACCAGCTTGTTTGTTGCTATTTTTCACCGTATAATCTCTTTCATCGTTGAATGCAGAAGCATCCAGATCGGTATTGTAGTTACTATAACTGCTCTGCAGGTTGAATTGTACCCTTTTGCCAGCTTTGAACCCAAACCTTGCTTTTACAACATGCTGGTTGTAGCCATCGTCATCAAAAAGACCGGTTTTGTTTTTATCATTAGCTGCGGAAAATCCATCTGTACTCAGGTGCGTGTAGTTCACTCCGTAATCAAGGCTTTTACCATGACCATCGAGACCCAGCGATTGCCGCAATGTATGAAAACTGCCCCCGGTGAAGGTTCCGCTGAGGTTCAGTTTTTTAGTATAGTTTATTTTAGTAATGATATTGATCACGCCACTTGATGCATCAGAACCATACAGCGTCGATTGCCCGCCTTTCAAAATTTCGATGCGTGCCACCTGATCAAGGTTGATGAAATTCAGGTCAAAGTTGTTGCTGATAACAGAAGGATCGTTCGCGGGGATACCATCTAACAAGATCAATACATTTCCTGCTGAAGAACCACGGATACTACTGGTGATATTATTACCAGGGTTGTTATTGCTGCCGATCATGTTCATGCCCGCATAGTTGTTAAGCAATTCGCTGAGCGTCTTTCCTATATTTCTTTCGATCTCCTGGCGGTCTATGACCGTTATTACCTTCCCGGTCTCATTTTGATTTTTGGGATACTTGTTGGTAGTAACAACCACGTTTTCCAGTGTCGCTCCAGTTTCTCCCGGAGTAGAAGGTTCAGTACGTTTTAACGTGACCCGAGTAGTGTCTTGCGCCAATAGCTGGTTGCTGATCATGACAGCAGCCAGCACAAAAAAAATTTTTCTCATTATAGTGAGTTTTTTGTGTGACTGCTTCCGGAAAATAAAAAGAGATAGAAATATAAACGTCCTGCGACCTTTACACTTCATGCCTTTCACCCGAAAGCTGAATGTTTACCACCGTTCGTTTTTACCGAAGGCGGGTTGTCTAATTGATGCGGCAGGTCTTCTGGCTTAGATTATTTGCTGAAACCTTCCCGTACCGCCTGAAGCGGGACAGTGGTATGTAGTTCAGCAGGAAAGTGATAATGTAAATGAAAACAGGGTTACCCATTCACCATTGACGATTCACCACTCACCATCCTTACAGCTACGGGGATAGCGTCAGATTTTGACTGACTTCCCTTTTAATCCCGGTTATACACCGGGAACCAAATCACTGCAAATGTAAGCTGCTCGATTTTTCGTACAAGAATAGTTTTCAACAACTTGTTTCATCCGGACAATTGCCGCTACTACCTGTATATGTTGATAAGTAAGTTTTATATAACTTTCTTTACAACGGATGCGGTATAAATGGTGCAGTGGCTTATTTATGTAAGCCCATCAGTGAAAACAATCTTGCGTTTATCAGCAAATGGAAAAGGTTTAATCAGGCCCTGTCATTTTTCAACCATATTTTATTGCAGCATTTCTTTAACATAGTACAGTAAAATGAATTGACTGTTTCTCCGTTATTCTACTATTACATCACTGTACTTCATCGCCAACCATTCCTTTTTTTTGCGGAACAAGCCATGTCGCTTCTGCCCGGAGATTTTATCACTATTAAAAAAATGTCCGATGAAGCATTTTACTACAAAAGCAGCTTTGATAGCTGGTACTGCACTTTGTGTAAGTATTTCAGCTCTTGCTCAAATTGATAATCCGAAGTATGAGCTCGGGGCCAACATTGGCTTCCTTCTTTACCAGGGTGATCTGACCCCGGAGCAAATTGGAGCTTTCAAAACACAAAAATTTGCTATTGGTTTTCATGCCAGCCGGCTTTTGAGTCCTTCTTTTTCTGTTAAAGCAAACCTTGCATTTGGTAAGCTGAAAGGTGATGATGCCCGGTATGATAACCCGGATTTCAGGAAACAACGAAATTTCAATTTTACTTCGCCGGTTACCGAACTCTCGGCGCAATTCCTATGGAATATAACCGGCCGCAACTATGCTGACAAAGGCTTTTCGCCTTACATCTTTGCAGGGGCCGGCCTAAGTTTTATAAAAATCAAACGGGACTGGAGTGGCATCAGCACTACTTATTTTGATCCCGAGACATCGGAGATATGGGCAGGATTGGCAGCCGATTCTGCCCATACACTTCCCCGTGTTATCCCTGTTATTCCGGTCGGATTGGGAATGAAATATTTTTTCTCCCCTAACTGGGCAGTGAATGCAGAATCTTCTTTTCGCATTACCTCATCAGATTATTTGGATGGTTTCAGCCAGGCGGCCAATCCCGATAAAAAAGATAATTATCTCGGTTATTCCATCGGTGTGATCTATCGAACTGGAAAAAGGGATCGCCTGGGTTGCCCGGTTATGAAATATTAAACGCATTTATCGGTACAACCAACTTTTTTTCCGGTACCCTTTTTACTTCCTGCAATTATTTCTGTCGAATCATTTGCGACATAGATGGCACTGCGATAGCGGGAGATGAGGCCTGCCTGCCGGTAGGCAGGTACAACAGTATTTGTCGGGCAGATAGATGTAAAGCGGGGCCCTGTATCTACAGAGCCCCTTTTTAAAACTGTTGGTCAGTAGAAGCAGCGGCTTAGCTTTCAGAATTGGCTTGTATTGAAATAATTGAAATTTTAAACTGAAGTAGAAGTAGTTACGGTAAAGACGCCGTAGCGGTTGTCAATGGTTATTAATCGTTTAGTTATTTAGTGATATAGAAATTGCTATGCTGCGTACCTGACATAGCTTACGTGAAAATACTTTTGCACCTGCCTTCTGTCATTTT
>JAWXCO010000088.1:0-4796 GCA_034408705.1 Bacteroidota bacterium | reverse complement strand
ATTGGCAGAAAGTTAGGCGATAAAGAACATACCATGGTGTATGCAACAGATCCGTTGGCCGATAAACCCATCCACAATATTGAAACACCAGCTTTCAAACGTTCACAATGGATATTGAATGATGCAGAAGTGCAGCAATTGGCACGGTGGAGTTACGATATTGAAAAGCATTATGCCATGCCGATGGATATTGAGTGGGCCAAAGATGGCGAAGACAACCAGATTTATATTGTACAGGCAAGGCCCGAAACAGTACATTCTCAAAAAGCCTATGGCAAAATAAAAAATTACAAACTGACAGAAAAAGGTAAAATAATATGTACTGGTAAAGCTGTTGGCAGAACCATCATCAGTGACCGGGCATGTATCATTCATTCACTGAATGAAGCACATAAACTGCAACAGGGCGATATACTGATTGCTGATATTACCAACCCAGACTGGAATAGTTTACTGCGAAAAGTTGTAAGCATTGTTACCAACAAAGGTGGCCGCACAAGCCATGCTTCTATTGTGGCCCGTGAGTTAGGTATAGCAGCAATTGTTGGAACAGGCAATGCCACCCAGGTTATTAAAGACGGCCAAATTATTTCTGTTGTTTGCACCGAAGGTGATGAAGGACAGGTAATGGATGGCGCTGTTGCTTTTGAAGAAACGGAAACGGACCTTACACAAATTCCGGTTACAAAAACACAGCCCATGTTTATACTGGCCGACCCCAACCGGGCATTTGAGTTATCTCATTTTCCTGCAAAAGGGGTGGGTTTGCTGCGAATGGAATTTATCATTAACAACAGTATCCTCATTCACCCGATGGCGTTGATACAATTTGAGCAACTGCACGAAAGCCCTGAAAAAACAACTATTGCCCAACTCACTGCCGGGTACAAAAGCAAGCGGGAATATTTTATTTATAAATTATCAGAAGCTATTGCAAGAGTGGCCGCTGCTTTTCATCCGCATGACGTGATTGTACGCATGAGTGATTTTAAAACCAATGAATATGCTTCGCTGATTGGAGGAAGATTGTATGAACCGAAAGAAGAAAATCCTATGATTGGTTTTCGTGGAGCATCCCGTTATTATGATGAACGATACAAACCCGGCTTTGGTTTGGAATGTGAAGCCATACTACGGGTACGCAATGCAATGGGATTGGATAATGTAAAAGTAATGATTCCCTTTTGCCGCACATTAAAAGAAGCAAAAAACGTATTACAAACTATGGAAGAGTTTGGGCTAAAAAGGCATGAAAACGGATTGGAAGTTTATATGATGGTTGAGATACCGAGCAATGTGATTTTGGCCGACAAGTTTGCACAACTGTTTGATGGTTTTTCAATAGGCTCCAACGACCTTACACAACTTACGCTTGGGCTCGACAGGGATTCAGAAATTGTTAGCCATTTGTTTGATGAGAATGATGAAGCCGTTACAACCCTGATTGCACAGGCTATTACAGCGGCAAAAAAAGCAAGTATTAAAATAGGTTTATGCGGCCAGGCTCCCAGTGATTTTCCGGAGTTTTCACATTTCCTGGTAGAGCAGGGAATTGACAGTATCTCCTTTACACCGGATGCACTGGTGAAAGGAATAGAAAATATAGCAAAGGCAGAAAACAATTTGCGAAAGCAAAAATTAAACTGATAAAAATATATGCAGTGATTATTTTTCTTCAAAAACAACAATAATCAAAAAAGGGTTTTAAATATTATTTATAAACAATTAAAAAAACAATCATGGACACAACAATTTTAATTATCATCGGCGCTGTTGTATTATTTTTCTTCAGTGGAATAAAAATCGTCAGGCCAACAGAAAGAGGTTTAATTGAACGGCTGGGTAAATACCGCAAGTTTGCAAATCCCGGATTTCATTGGATTATTCCTGTTATTGACAGGATGGTTAATGTTAACGTCACTGAGCGGATGATTGATGCAGAGCCGCAGGAAATCATTACTAACGACAACCTGAATGCAAGTGTGGATGCAGTGGTTTATTTCAAAGTAATGGAAGAAGAAGAAAGCGTAAAGAATTCCCAATACCAGGTAAACAATTACCAGTCGCAAGTAATTAACCTTGCCCGTACCACATTGCGGAATATTATCGGAACACTTACGCTAAAATCTGCAAACAGCGAAAGAGGAAAAATCAATTCTGAATTTCACCGCACCCTTTCTGATGAAACCAAAAGCTGGGGAATTACCATTGTGCGTACCGAACTGAAACAGATTGATCCGCCAAAAGATGTGCAGGAAACCATGAACAAAGTGGTAAAAGCGGAGAATGAAAAAATTGCCGCTATTGACTATGCTACTGCTGCGGAAACTGTGGCTGATGGTGTAAAACGGGCTAAAATAAAAGAAGCCGAAGGTTATAAACAATCAAAAATACTGGAAGCAGAAGGTGAAGCCGAGGCCATTAAACTGGTAAATGAAGCAGCCGATAAATATTTTACCGGCAATGCCCAATTATTAAAAAAATTAGAAACAGTGGAGGCTTCACTAAAATCAAATTCTAAAATAGTTGTCCCGGCCGGGACAGAATTGGTAAATGTAATTAGTGAGATGGCAGGTGTATTGCCGTTGGGTAAATAAGGTGTAGCTAAATAAAACTTAATAAGATGAAAACAATTATCTACAGCATAAAAGACTTTGAACTTTCATATCTGCTGAAAGCAAACAAAATTAACCATGAGCTAACCTGCGCAGAAGAAGCCTTAATGCCCGATACGGCAACCCTGGCAAAAGGACACGAAGCAGTGGTTGTATTTACTGGTGATGATGTGTCAACTGCAGTGATAGAAAAATTACATGAAGCAGGAATTAAATACATAGCAATAAGGGCTGTGGGTTACGATAATGTTGACATTAAAACAGCAAATAATTTGGGAATAAAATGTGCCAATCTACCGGAGTATTCACCGTACTCCATTGCCGAACATGCAGTAGCGCTGATGCTGGCACTGAACCACAAATTGATTTTGGTCGATAAGCAGGTGCATCAACACAATTTTACGGTAGGCAACTTAGTGGGTTTTGATTTACACCAAAAAACGGTTGGCATTGTAGGAACCGGCAAAATTGGAAGTATAGCCGCTAAAATCCTGCATGGCTTTGGGTGTAATTTATTAGGCTTTGATATTGCAGAAAACAAGGAACTCACAGAAAAATATAATCTCCGGTATGTTGATTTAAAAACATTGTGCAGTTCATCCGATATTATTACACTGAATACACCACTGAATACTTCCACCAAATATTTAATCAATAAGGAAATACTGGATACAATGAAACCCGGCGTGATGCTGATTAACACCGCTAGAGGTGCTGTAATAAATACTGAGCATGTTATTGAGGCTTTGGATAGTGGTAAAATTGGGCATCTCGGACTGGATGTTTACGAAAGGGAAAAAGGTGTCTTCTTTTACGACTTTTCCAAGGACAAAGTAAAAGATGATGTATTGAAAAAGCTGATGGGCTACCCCAATGTAATCATTACGCCTCACCAGGCATTTGCCACCAATGAAGCACTATCAAATATTGCAGATACTACTTTTTATAATCTTGATAGCTGGGCAAATAATAAAACTTCGGAAAATGAACTTGTTAGTATATGAAAAGAAAATGCGAATTATTTACTTTTTGTATTTAAGTTGAAAATAAAAAAGTTAAAGCACGAAAAATTTAATGTCGAAAAAGATTCGAATAGTTTGTATGGTGGTAACATAAATAAATCAACTCTTAGTAAAATATGCCTTCAATTATAACCATAACATTTAACCCCGCCATTGATAAAAGCACATCGGTAGCAGCATTGATCCCGGAAAAGAAACTGAAATGTACAGAGCCGGTTTATGAACCAGGTGGCGGCGGTATAAATGTAGCAAGAGCGATTAAAAAACTAGGTGGAGAAGCTACGGCTGTTTATCTGGCAGGTGGCTATACCGGAAAAGCATTTTCAGAATTACTCATTAAAGAATCAGTTCAATCTATTGTAATTGAAACAGCAGAAAGTACAAGAGAAAATTTAGTTGTTGCCGAAACGGCTTCCAACCAGCAATACCGTTTTGGTATGCCGGGGCCGCATATTCAGGAGCATGAGTGGAAAGATTGTTTAACGGCCATTGAAAAAATAAATGATGTGGAATATATAGTAGCCAGCGGCAGTTTACCAAAGGGAGTGCCAACAGATATTTTTGCCAGGATTGCTATAATTGCCAAGCGTAAAAATGCAAAATTGATTGTTGATACATCTGGCGAAGCATTGAAACAAGCCGTTAACGAAGGAGTGTATTTAATAAAACCTAACGTCGGTGAATTAAGTTCATTAGTGGGAAAAGAAGAATTGAATATTGAATTGGTGGATGATGTGGCAAGAACCGTAATTGAAAAAGGGAAATGTGAAGTGGTGGTGGTTTCAATGGGCCCTGCAGGTGCCATGCTGGTAACAAAAGATATGGTGCAACAGATAATACCCCCGGCAGTAATACGAAAAAGTACGGTAGGCGCAGGAGATAGTATGGTGGCTGGCATGGTGTTGAGTTTATCACAAAATAAAAATTTAATTGAAACAGTACAATATGGTGTGGCCTGTGGTACGGCTGCTACAATCAACCCCGGTACTGAACTATGCAGATTGGAGGATGCTGAACATTTATACAGAGTAATAAATAAAATGATATTGAATAAAATTGAAATTGATTAAACAAAAAATAAAAACTAAAAAAGATGATCATTAAAATTAAAACATTAGGTTTCTCCGCAAAGCAGGAACTAACAGATTTTGTAAATGAT
>JAWXCO010000087.1:0-6034 GCA_034408705.1 Bacteroidota bacterium | reverse complement strand
TGGTAGATAAAGGTTACAGCCAAAAATAAGACGGTGACGATTTGAAATGGTCTAAATCATAACTTTCTGTAAACCAGCAAGTTTATGAATTATGGCAAATTCGTTTTTTCTCAAATTGTCACTTTTATTCCAGCAAGAATATTTAATCGTTGTGTTATTGCATTCAAGGGGGATAAATGGACCAAACATTTTACGTGTTGGAATCAACTATTGTGCATGATGTTTGTCCAGTTAAGCAATCGTGATAGCCTACGCGATCTCCTTGTTTGTTTAAATGCTCATCAACCCAAACACTATCACATGGGTTTTGGTAAAAGCATTTCGAGATCAAATTTGGCAGAAGCAAATGAAAAAAGAGATTGTAAAATCTTTGAAATGTTTGCTTATGAGATGATTGCGGAAGCCCAGAAAGTCGCCATTCCTGATAATGATTTCAATTTATCAATCAAAGAAAATGTTTATGCTTTTGATAGCACAACAATTGATCTTTGTCTCAATGTATTCTGGTGGGCAACATTCAGAAGGGCAAAAGCAGCGGTTAAGATGCACACTCTTTTGGATATAAAAACTCAATTCCTGCTTTTGTTCATATTACTCCTGCCAGTGTACATGATGTTCGAGGGCTTGATGAATTAATATATGAATCAAGTGGCTACAACATTATGGACCGCGGCTACATTGACTTTGAGCGATTATCGAATATTGATCATCATGATGCTTTTTTTGTAAGCAGAGCTAAAAATAATCTCCGGTTTACAAGAATCTCATCTAATAAATCGGACAAATCAAAAGGTATAATCTGCGATCAAAAAATTAGTCTCAAGGGATTTCATTCCAGCCAATTATATGAAAAGAATTTGCGAAGAGTAAAATTCCATGATGCAGAACAAAATAGAACTTTTGTATTCTTATCAAATAATTTAGAATTACCAGCAATTGAAATAGCGATGTTATACAAGTACCGATGGAAGATTGAACTTTTTTCAAATAGATCAAACAACACCTGAAAATTAAATCCTTTTGGGGCACATCAGAAAATGCAGTAAAAACTCAGATATACATTGCAATCATCACGTACACGCTTGTGGTAATTATCAAAGGGAAATTAAAACTGAAGCAATCAACCTATGAAATACTAAAAATAATGAGTGTATCATTGCTAGATAAAACACATTTACCTTGTCTTTTTAATAACCCTATAAACCAAGATGTCAAAGAACAAAATCATATTCAATTGAAAATCAATCTAATTTAACCGGACACTACTGATAAATTGATAAGACTTTTATCAGCGATTAAAATGGGCGCATCATAAACAGGACTGTCTTTTAAAATATACTTGTTTCCAGTCTTACTCCGTTTTTCAGCGGGGATATCATAAATATTTCCTGTAATCATATCAACATATACAGGCTGGTCAAAACTTCCATTTAAAAAAGTAAAACTGATCTTCCTGGTAGTGTTGCTGTCGGTTGGGGTAAACTCATCGTTCCAGATAGCATACAACTGTTAATTTGTAGTGGCATGTTGATAGCCATACACTGAAATGCTCCTGTCGGTGCTTTTATTATATAAATTTTTATTAGCGTGATTTTTTGAGTTGATATTATAGGTGGGCCGCAATCCCTTTATTCTTACTAGCGAATGATCAAAAACGGTAGCAACGTTTTGCATGGCGTAGTAAGCCATCTTGGTAGAAGCGCTTTTTTGGTTGAGTCTGATTCAATGATGCCTTTTACATTTAATCTTCTAATGGGCCCGGTTTTAGGATAATTCATATTAATGATGCCCAAAATACTGCATTCGATGTCGTGGCCCAGGTCTGCCAGCATCATCCGGATATTCCATTTTGCCTGCGTCAATTCCGTCCATTAATAGTCGCCCAATGCCCCTCTTCCAAAACCACCAAAAGAAGGACAGCTGTTTTCGCCCTGGCGAAGTTTTACTTTAGGCCCATATTTATCCAGTACTTTTCTTAGTTCTGGAATATGCCCGTAATTAGTATCGGGATAATATACATAGTCGTGATAGTCATATTATCAAACAAATGCATCTTGTCATTTTTATGAATCACTTTAAAAAAAGTATCGGCATAATCCAAATCGATATGCTACATTGCCAGGCCGGAAATTTTAGCAGGAGGTTGTATCTTTTTTACAATTTCCGCTGTTCTGATATTCAGGACTGCCACCGCTTCTGGACTATTGATGTCGTTGTCACCAAAATTAAGTTCGTCCCATATTTCCCAATCTTTCACTTTACTTTTGTATCTATTTAACAAAGCTTTCACCCAGCGGTTCCAGGCCATTAATGCCTCTGTAGAATTGGGTATTCCCGCACTTAAATTTTTATCGCCGCCGCCTTCGTAAATTGGATTACCATATGATGTTTCCAACCAAACCTGGAAACCCCTTTTTGCAGCATCATCAATAATTTTATCCAGCCAGGCCCGATCATAAACAGCTTTTTATTTTATTGCCTCTGTATTTTGACCCTGCCGGATTGATAATGGATACTGCATAAGTGCCTGTAGCATTCATAAAACCCGGTCTTTCATCAATCATAAATTGTGAATACAGGTTTGACCCATTTGCATTATCAATATGCGTCATTACCATACTATTTGCTGCATTATTTATTCCATTTTGGGCAGCTGTGAGCGCTAATGCATATTTTTTATTTTGTAAATACTAGCGTGCTTTCAATGTGTAGGCAGATTGAATCCATTTCATATTATCGCCTTGGTAAATTATATCCTGTGCTGCAAAACTTATAAGGGAGGAAGAATTCAAATTGCTGATAGCGCTATCAAGCTATACCTGCAAAGAATCATACACATTAGCTTGTGGTTCGAAAGCTGGATTAGGAAAGTTTTCTTTAAACACCTGGCTATAGGGTATATCACCCTACAAGGCCAATGCCGTTCCTGCGGCATGTGCTTCAATAACCTGTGCAACGCCGGCTAACCTGCGGTTGGTGATGTCAAAAGATTTTTGTCTCATCACCCGACAATTTTTAATGGTCGCTGAAAACACCTGGCTCCATGTATCAATGTAATCGTTAGCTATCACATTATACAACTGGTAACTGTTATATTGAAAAAGTTGTCCGGCAAAATATCCGCTCCACATGCCAGATCTTCTTGCCAGTTCGCCTTCCTGCACAATTACATTGGAGAGCTCTACACCGGTAAGCATTGTTGCGGCGGTTGCATCCTGTGGATTATTTGGATCTATATTAATTCCATCTACTATTTTTTTACAGGAAAGCAAAGAGAGGGAAAAGCAAATGATTATGAAAGCAATATTATTTTTCATATTGAAGTTGATTAGCAAATCAAAAATTGAGTTTTAAACTAAACAGATAAGATCTGGTGCCGGGATTGTTAAAATAAACAATGCACCTGCCAGAACCGGGACCTTCCAGATTACTATCTGGATCAATCGTTTTCAGTTTGCTGTCTACCCAAAGATTACGCCCACTGAGTTCTACATTGATAGAGCTTAAGTGTGTGAATTTTGGAAGATGTTTCCTGGTAATCCGATAAGAAAGGGTTACTTCACGAAGCCTTGTCCAGGTTGCATCTGTAATAAATGGCTCCAACACATTTCCAAAAAACCACCCAAGCCATTGTATCAACTTTTGTTTAAGGCTACATCGCCTCCTCCAAAATTTCCGATATTACCTTTGAAAGGAGTGCCAGCTAAAATGGTAGCGCCACTTGCTGTCTTTAGGTTAGTAGCGGCTGTCGTTTCATTACCTGTTGTATTACATACGCTTTTATTATCCCGGATGGGCCAAGGGATATTGATAATACGCTTATTGCGAACAGGGCTATCACAGACCGGTTTGAAACCTGCAGCGGCAAGTATTGCAACAGTGACCCTGCTTCTCAGCCATGAAAAATCAAAAAATGAATGGTAATCACTGAAAGCAAATATGAACATACTACCGTATCATCCTACACAAATGGAAATTGACAGCCTCGAAGGTATTTGGTTATGCTATACAGGTTCTACACAGGCAAGAATTTCTAACCCCTCGAGATACCATAAGGTTGTATCAAAATTGGTTGATCTAAAATATAAAGATGGCTACTTTACTTATAACCGTTTCGGGGCCAGTTTTAATCACATTGGATATATGCAGTTCGAATCCCCGGAAATTGTATCTGTATATTCCCGCATAAAAAAAAATACCGGTAAAACAGAATCACCAAGGCACTCTTTAATAAGTTTAAATACGGACACAAAATATTTATCAGCCATTTCTGCCTCATGGAATTTTGATGTGGGCGATAAAAATACAATGATCGGGATTAGAGAAATCTATTTGAAACTGGGAAAGGGGGGTGGATTGAAGAAGTCATTAATGACATTGAAAACGCCAGTTGTCAATGCAAAATTATCCGCTGGCACCAGGTAAATAGCCAGGTAAAAACTTATTATTTAAAAAACGAGTTGCTTGACTCGCTGCCAATAAACGAGATAAAACCGCTTATTAACGAAAATAGTATTTTACTTAGTATGCCTAGGAATGGGCTCATAATATCAAAAGCTAGCGTCAAACAGCAGTTGATGAGTTGCCAAACAACTTAGGTAAGTAGAAATCTTATCTTTGCTTTTGCCCTTGATACAGCACAGCACACACTGACCAAATCAGGATTTTTTCTTTTCTTTGTGTAGCGCTTTCCCTTGCTTAATCATTCCTTGTTGGCTATTTGTCGCCCTATCCTCGGAAAGCATTGATAGTAAAGGGTTCATTAATTTTTGCATCGCAAAGTAACCCCCTCACTACAGACGCACATTTCAGGCAGTATCAGCAAATACTCAATCAATTACAGTTGCTTTTAGTTGTTTTTATTAGCCTCTTTCTTGTTGTTAAGTTGGTTACTACTTTGAAAAGCTGTAACTATTATTGCACACAGCAGCAAGCCGGGGCAACGGGGAACAGTAACCAGGGCGAATAACCTATTACTTATTTTTTCAACATTGAAAAGAACTATCAACTTCACTTCATTCGCGACACACAGCACTAAGGCGGGGTGTTACTAGGATTGTTTTGTTCGATAGCGAGGACTTTTTTTTTGGCGGTGAAAATTACAGAGATGATATCGGAAAAAGACGGCATCTCTGTAAAATATCTTATTGCTATTTCTTTGTTGTCATGGGAATATTACCGGTGTATTTTGAAAGTTTTACGCTCCTTTTTGTATTTAAATAGCCATGGACCAGCGGTTTAGCAGGCTCATCACAAGTAGAATTATTTGTTCTTGTATAATCAAATAAATAACCATCTGAATCTGCATAATGGCAATTGAAGATATTAGCAAAGCCTTCTGTGTTGTATAATAAAACTGAAGTAACAGTTGCTGTATAATCATCTCCATAACCCCAACGCCAGTTCACAGCATTGTTTACACAAAACATGGCAGGAGCATAGTCTGTTATCTCACTATAAAAGAAAAGATATTTTATCCATTGATTTCCCCCCGTAAAGTTGCGCTTCTTGTCGTATTGAAGCCCTTCAAAAGTTGTAACCGGTGTGGCATATACTGTACCACCGTTCTGAGCCGATTGTACAACTTTTGTTACATTGCCACTCTTAGCGTAAACATATTTTTGAAAACTATTGTATATCGGGTATAGTCTATTTGTAATTACTCTTTTTACCATTTGCCCTAAACTATTATATTGAAAACTGTCAATGGCTATTACTCCACCATAGTCGGGTCGAAAGTAATTTGATACTGCAGGAAGAAAGCTATTATCCTTGTAGTGATAATCAATATAAACACCAGCCGTACCATAATTCACTTTTGTTAACCTTTTCCTCGAATCATACTCCAGCGTAGCCGGGAAGCCGCTAAAACTCATTGATTCCGGATTGCCTTTTTTATTGTAAACAATGCTTATTGAAGTACCAAAAGCATCATCGTCCATTTGTGTAAGCAGGCATTCATCTTTAGGTTTGTTGTAACTGTCTTTGCTGCATGATGTAGCTAATACAATAATGAGTAGTAGTAATAATGTAC
>JAWXCO010000086.1:0-2723 GCA_034408705.1 Bacteroidota bacterium | reverse complement strand
TTGCGGGTGCACTTGACAAATTGACGGCATCCTTAAATACGATCATGGGCAAGCTTAGCAATCATCAGGCATAACAATGAAATTTCAACGCCATTACTATCCCAAAAGAAGAAGAAAATCGCAGAAGACAAATGGCCTTGCATTCGACTTAAGAAGGGAATTTTTACCAATCAATTATGAAAAATAAATTTACCGGTTTGAAAGCTGCCTATGTAAACTGCACTTTAAAAAAATCTCCCACAAAAAGTCACACTCGTGATTTAATGGATGTTTCGGCTAAAATTATGGAATCTGAGGGCGTTGATGTAGAAGCGTTACGGCTAGTCGATTACGATGTACCTGTGGGCGTACAACCCGATATGACTAAAGAGGGGTATGCTAAAGATGAATGGCCAGCACTCTATGAAAAAATACTGGCAGCCGATATTCTTGTTGTAGGAACGCCTATTTGGTTGGGGGGACGTTCTTCAGTTGCTTCAAAATTGATAGAGCGTTTATATGCTATGAGTGGTTACCAGAACGATAAAGGACAATATGTTTATTATGGTAAGGCCGGGGGTTGCATAGTCACCGGAAATGAAGATGGAGTAAAGCATTGCGCTATGGGAATTCTATATGCGCTTCAGCATTTAGGGTACAGTATTCCGCCCCAAGCCGATGCGGGTTGGATTGGGGAAGTAGGCCCTGGCCCCAGTTATGGTGATACTGAATGGAATGGAGAAAAGAAAACCCGCCTGTAGGTTACAATTCAGAATTTACAAACCGGAATACGACATTTATGACCTATAACTTATTGCACTTGGCCAAAATGTTAAAAGATAGCGGAGGTTATCCAGCTTATGGAAATTCAAGAAAAGATTGGGATGACGGTACCCGATGGGGGTTAGAAAATCCAGAGTATAGATAAGTATTTTTGCTCCACAAATAGGAGCTGAACTTGTGATGGTTACCATGCTAGAAGACGTATTAACTTAAAATACAGAAAATGAACGTTTCTGAACAATTACTACAAATTCTCATCGATACAGGCGTACGAAATGTACATGGTGTAACTGGCGATGCCCTGAATTTTTTTGTAAAAGCTATTGAAAAAAGTGAAGAAGTAGAATGGCGAGGTTTTAAACACGAAGGCAACGCATCTTTTGCGGCTTTTGGGGAAAGTGAGACTACAGGCAATTTGGCAGTTTGTGCAGGAACGGTTGGTCCGGGAGCATTGCACCTGATAAATGGATTGTACAATGCTAAAAAAGAAAGAACTCCGGTCTTGGCAATTACGGGACAAATTCCAAGAGCATTGCAAGGAACCAATTACTTTCAGGAAGTAGATTTAAAAAAAGTATTTGATGATGTTTGCGAATACCAGGCCATCATTAAAACACCTGAAGAAGCACCACAGATCATCCAGCGGGCTATAAAGATTGCTATTAATCATCGTACTGTTTGTAGAATTGAATTGCCCGCAGACGTTGCTGAAATGAAAGCAGAGAATCAGGAATTCATCTATCCATTAATAAAATCTGAAGCAACACTAGTGCCTGGCACCCGGCAGATAAATCTTGCTGCCGAAATGATAAACAATGCGCAGCGGATCGCAATTTTTGCTGGTCATGGATGTCGCGAATCAAGAGAAGAGGTATTGGCCTTGGCCAGAAAACTGAAAGCTCCAATTACACATACCTTAAAAGCTTCAGATATTTTCGACCATGATACTGATAATGTTGTTGGTCTTACCGGACTTATAGGAAATCCTTCCGGCTACCAAGGAATTATGAAATGCGATTTACTGTTAATGCTGGCAACAGATTTTCCTTACATTGAATTCTTACCGCACAAAACAGATACAATTCAGGTAGATGTTCGTGCTGAGAACCTGGGAAACCGAACCGCATTAAAACTTGGCATACACGGAGACGTAAAGAGTTTTGTGGAAAGCTTGCTTCCTAAAGTAGAAGAAAAAACAGATACAGATTTTGTTGATAAGCTTACCGAAAGTTTTAAAAAATACCGGGCAGATAAATTAGCTGAAGCATCACCGGAAAGAGACATTGAACCACTCCATCCACAAATTTTTGCACGCTTTATAAATGATCACGCTTCAGACGATGCCATATTTACGGTAGAAACAGGAACCTCGGCAATTTGGGCGGCCAACCATATTTCATTTCACTCGCAACGTAGAATTATTGGGTCATTCAATCACGGCTCCATGGCTGTAGGTTTACCCTCAGCCATGGGTGCTCAGTTTGCTTTTCCTAATCGGGAGGTATGGTCTATTTCTGGTGATGGCGCATTCAATATGGCTATGCAGGATTTTATTACCGCAGTTCGCTATGACTTGCCCGTTAAAATTTTAGTGCTCAACAATAGCCAATTGAGTTTCGTAAAACTTGAAATGGAACAGGCAGGTCTTGCACCGGCACTCGATGCCCTTCATCAGGAAAACGTCAATTTTGCTGAATATGCGAAACTCTGTGGCGGTGATGGAATTAGAGTAGAAAAAGCTGAAGACATTGAACAGGCAATCATTATGGCAAAGAACAGCAAAAAACCCTTTATTATTGATGCCGTTGTAAATAGTGGAGAATTGGCCTTGCCACCACATATTGGGATGAAACAAATTTTGGGATTTGGCACTTCTAAGGCTAAGGAGGTGTTTCAAATTATCACTGGCGATAAGCAACAATGGGAGAACCTAAAAAAAGAACTAAATGCTTGGTTTGATT
>JAWXCO010000085.1:0-25385 GCA_034408705.1 Bacteroidota bacterium | reverse complement strand
GCCCCGTATGAGGTCAGTGTTGGCAGTGATATGAAAATGACGAATGTTTTATAACCCCGTAGGGGTTCAATATCAAAAAATGAAAAAGTTTTTGGAAAAATATAAGTTACAAATTGACCTATTGTCTCTTATAGTTTCTGGTATGGGCTCAATCATGGCATTTATTGAATACCCGGATGCGGAAAATAGAAAAATGAAAATTATTAGTGCAATTGCTTTTGGAATTATGGCAATTGCGAAAACAGGCGATTTTATAGAGGGTTTTAAGAAAAGAAAAGAAAAGAAGCTGAATAGAATTACAGCACCCTGAAGACCCGATAGCTATCGGGTGCAACGCAACGAAGTTGATGGTAGCATTGAAGTTGGGTAAATACTCCTTCGCTAAAGCTTTGGAGTATAAATAAAAAGTAATAAACATTAAAAAATCGGGGAGATTGCTTCGGCTTCGCCTCGCTAAGCAATGTCAGAACAACATATCAAATTACCGGAAGGAAGTATAGAAAAGACAACCACAACGCTGAACCTGGGGCCTACCCACCCGGCGACGCATGGTGTGATGCAGAATATCCTGGAACTGGATGGGGAACGTATTGTTTCCACAGAACAAACGATCGGGTATATTCACCGGGCTTTTGAAAAAATTGCGGAACGCAGACCACTTTACCAGATCACTACGCTCACCGATAGGTTGAACTATTGCTCTTCCCCCATCAATAATATGGGCTGGCACCTGACCTGCGAAAAATTGCTGGGGGTGAAAACGCCCAAACGGGTCGATTATCTCCGGGTTATTATCATGGAGTTGTCAAGAATTTCGGATCATTTAATCTGTAACTCTATCGTTGGTGTGGATGCCGGTGCTTACACAGGTTTCCTCTATGTGATGCAATACCGGGAACTGATCTATGAGATTTATGAAGAGGTTTGTGGCGCCAGACTTACAACGAATATGGGTCGCATTGGTGGGTTCGAAAGAAACTTCAATAATATCGCTTTTGAGAAAATAGAAAAGTTCCTTAGAGAATATCCTAAAGTCCTGAAAGAATTTGAAAACCTTTTTCAGCGTAACCGCATATTTATGGAACGGACCATGGGCACCGGTGCCATCAGTGCTGAAAGGGCATTGAATTATGGATTTACCGGTCCAAATCTCCGTGCTGCAGGTGTCGATTATGATATAAGGGTTCATACACCTTATAGTTCATACGAAGATTTTCAATTCAATATACCAGTAGGTACAACCGGAGATAACTACGACCGCTGGTTGGTACGGGGGAAAGAAATGTGGGAGAGCTTAAGTATCATTGAACAAGCCTATCAGAAAGTACAGGAGTTCAAAGGAACCGATGCCGATGTATTTCATGCGGATGTACCAGAGTATTATTTACCCGAGAAATCGGATGTATATACGAAGATGGAAGCATTGATTTACCATTTTAAAATTGTGATGGGGGAAACAGAAATTCCAAAAGGAGAAGTGTACCAGGCAGTGGAAGGGGGTAATGGGGAATTAGGATTTTATTTAATCAGTGATGGTGGTAGAACTCCATACCGCCTGCATTTTCGCCGCCCTTGTTTTATTTATTACCAGGCCTTCGAGGAATTAACGAAAGGGGCTATGCTGAGTGATGCGATAATGACGATGAGTTCATTGAACCTGATAGCCGGAGAAATGGATGGATAATGGAAAAGAAAAGAAAAATAGCGATTGTGGTGAGAAAAGGTTCTTTTGCCGAAGCAGAAGAACTTGATGTGGAATATTATGCAAATGTAGGTTGGAAGGAAAGTGCTGCAACGGTTGAAACAATGCGCCAGATGTATTGGGATGAAGAATATAAGAGAGGAATGGTGAAAGTGATTGCGAAAGGAAAATTAAAAGACGATAGAGATGATATTGAATGAAAATTTTATTGATTTCATTAGTCTCTTAAATAAATATAAGGCGAAATATGTATTGGTAGGCGGATGGGCAGTAATTTTCGAGGGGTATAGCAGGAATACAGGTGATATAGACATTCTGATTGAAAGGAAAGAAGAAAATGCAGAAAAACTGCTTACTGTATTTAAAGAGTTTTTGGGTTCAACGATTGGTTTTGAAAAAGAAGATTTTTTAAAAGAAGAGAATGTGATAATGATGGGCAGGCCTCCTTTTCGAATTGATATTTTAACGGATATTTCTGGTGTTAGTTTTGAGGAAGTATATACGACAAGTAAGATATATGAGGATGAGGGTTTGGAAATACGATGCATTCATATTAATGAATTGATTAAGAATAAAAAAGCGAGCGGAAGATTTAAGGATTTGGCAGATGCAGAAATGCTGGAGAAAATTTTAAAAAAGAGGAATAAGAAAAAATAATGGTTCAGTTTTCAGATAAATCTTTACAGGAAGTTCAACGAATCATTAGCTTCTATCCCGAAGGGAAACAGAAGAGTGCGGTGATCCCTGTTCTCCATTTGGCTCAGCAGGAATTTGGCGGCTGGCTGAGTACCGAAACAATGGATTATGTGGCGACCTTACTGCAACTGGAACCGATTGAAGTATATGAAGTAGCGACTTTTTACAGTATGTACAATTTGAAACCAGTGGGTAAGTACATGTTTGAAGTATGCCAAACCGGACCTTGTATGCTGAACGGTAGTGATGATATAATTAGATACATATACGATAAACTGGCAATAAAACCCGGAGAAACTTCTGGAGATGGTTTGTTTACATTGAAAACAGTTGAGTGTCTTGGTGCTTGTGGCTATGCCCCGATGATGCAGATGGGAAAAAACTATCGAGAACATCTGACCAATGAAAAAGTGGATGCGATAATTGCAGGGTGCAGGAATAATGCAGCAGCTAAAAACTAAGCGGTGAAAAAGTTAGTAGTCATAGTTCTTTTACTGAATGTTGTTTTTGCCAACGGACAACCTGATAAAGAGAAACTTACAGCAACACTGAAAGAATTTCACCAGGCGCTGGTAAAGAAGAATACGGTTTCTATTAATCAGCAAACTGACAAAGCGCTGAGTTACGGACATAGCAACGGCTGGGTGGAAACAAAAGCAGAAATGATTAAGAACCTGGAAACAGGTTACACCAGTTATAAAAGTATAAAAGAAGACAGCCTGCAGGTAACGATAAATGAAAATGTGGCACATGCAAGGTTTGTTGGTGATTACGAAGTTTCAATGAATGGAGGAAATACGGTTGTCTATCATTTAAAAGTGCTGGAAGTGTGGGTGAAGAAAGGAAAAAGGTGGTTGTTGTTTGCTAGACAGGCGGTGAGAGGATAGACCTTTAGGAGACATCCCCGCCCGGGCGGGGCGGATTGAGGAAAAATTTGGCTTTAGAGAATCGGGGTGGGTTGTTGACACTTCGACAAGCTCAGTAGAAATACAGAACGGTGAAGTGAGTGACACAACAGACGATGCTCAGGGAACTAAAGCTGGTAACCATGCTTTCGCTTTGCTTCGGCAGGCAGGCATAAAAATATTCAGAGGAGATTGCCCGCCTGAACGACTATGGTCGGACAGGCTTCGGCTTCACCTCGCAAGTACTATGGGAAGAAAATTATTATTAGACAAAGCTCACATTGAAAACATCAGGCTCTATGATGTGTACCGCCGTGAAGGTGGTTATCGGAGTGTGGAGAAGGCATTGAAAACAATGAGTCCTGATGCAGTGACAGAAGAAGTAAAGAAAAGCGGATTGAGAGGCCGTGGTGGAGCAGGATTTCCTACAGGTATGAAATGGAGCTTCCTCGCCAAACCCGAAGGAGTACCCCGGTACCTGGTAGTCAATGCAGATGAATCTGAACCCGGCACATTCAAGGATAGATACTTAATGGAGTTTATTCCGCATTTGCTGATCGAAGGAATGATCACATCCTCTTTTGCGTTAGGTTCCAGCAGGGCATATATTTATATCCGTGGCGAGTACTCATGGATAGTTGATATTCTTGAACAAGCAATACAGGAAGCAAAAAATAATGGCTTTCTTGGTAAAAATATTTTAGGCAGTGGCTTTGATTGTGAGATTTATATACAACGGGGTGCCGGCGCTTATATCTGTGGTGAGGAAACAGCATTGCTTGAATCATTAGAAGGGAAAAGAGGTAATCCAAGAATTAAGCCACCATTCCCTGCGGTAAAAGGTTTGTGGGATTGTCCTACAGTAGTTAACAATGTTGAAACGATTGCTGCTGTTGTTCCTATCATCAATGATGGTGGAGAAGAGTATGCAAAAATCGGTATTGGTAAATCAACCGGTACAAAATTGATTTCTGCCTGCGGCAATATTAAAAAACAAGGGGTGTATGAAATCGATATGACGATTTCGGTAGAGGAATTTATTTACAGCGATGAATATTGTGGCGGTATTGCCAATGGAAGAAAGTTGAAAGCCTGTATTCCGGGTGGTTCATCTGTTCCCATCTTACCGGCTAACTTGTTATTGACGACAGCTAAAGGAGAAAAAAGAATGATGACCTACGAAAGCCTTGCTGATGGAGGGTTTGCGTCGGGTTCAATGATGGGCTCCGGTGGTTTTATTGTGTTGGATGATACACAGTGTGTGGTTCGTCATACGTATACACTGGCAAGATTTTATCGTCATGAAAGTTGTGGGCAATGTTCTCCTTGCCGGGAAGGAACTGGCTGGATGGAAAAAATATTATTGAATATTGAGAACGGAAAAGGAAAGATGAGTGATATTGATTTGTTGTGGGATATTCAACGGAAGATTGAAGGCAATACGATCTGCCCGTTGGGTGATGCAGCGGCATGGCCGGTAGCAGCAGCGATAAGGCATTTCAGGGATGAATTTGAATGGCATATTACTAATGCGGAAGATGCGCAAAGAAGGAATTATGGATTGATGCATTATGCGGACCCGAAACATATTCCGGCATAAGATTTCACGCAAAGACGGCAAAGAAGAGAGACGCAAAGACGCAACCGATGACAGAAAATGAGATAACAAAAATTGTGGTTGATATTTGTTTTAAGATGCATAGTCAGTATGGTCCGGGATTGTTTGAAAGCGTATATGAAGGGATTTTTTGTTATGAATGGAGTAAGACAGGAATTGAAATAAAGAGACAGCAGGGAATTAAGGTCATTCACGAAGGAGTTGATATGGGTATTGGATTTGTTCCTGATGTTATTGTGGGAAATAAACTGATTATTGAGTTTAAATCTGTAGAGATGTTAACAGAGGTTCATTATAAACAATTACTGACTTATTTAAAGCTGACAAATTTGAAATTAGGGTTATTAATAAATTTTAATGTTCCTTAATCAAAAGTGGAGTACACAGAATTGTAAACAATTTATAAGCTTAGCGTCTTGGGTATAAAATCTTGGCGTCTTTGCGAGAAATTTTATGGCTGAAGAAATTAAAAAAGAAACACCTGCAAATTTTAAACCCGATAGTTATCGGGTCACGATCGACAATATAACTGTCGAAGTGGCTCCGGGCACCTCTATATTAACAGCTGCAAGGCAGATCGGTGTTGATGTAACGCCCCCTGCCATGTGTTTTTATAGTAAACTAAAAGGCAGCGGCGGTAAATGTCGTACCTGTTTAGTGGAAGTAGCGGCTGGCTCCGCAGCTGACCCTAGACCGATGCCGAAACTGGTTGCCTCCTGCCGGACTAACGTTATGGATGGCATGATCGTAAAAAATATTACCAGCGAAAGAGTACAGGATGCAAGGGCGGGTGTGGTGGAGTTTCTTTTACTGAATCATCCACTGGATTGCCCTATTTGTGACCAGGCTGGTGAATGCCACTTACAAGACCTGGGTTATGAACATGGGAAAGAAGGCACCCGGTACGAATTCAAAAGAAGAACATTCGATAAAGAGGATATAGGGCCGTATATACAGTTACACATGACAAGGTGTATCCTTTGTTATCGGTGTACTTACGTAGCGGACCAATTAACAGATAACAGGGTGCATGGTATATTGGACAGGGGCGACCATGCAGAGATATCTACGTATATCTCCAAAGCAATTGATAATGATTTTAGCGGAAATATGATCGATGTTTGCCCCGTGGGAGCATTAACCGATAAAACATTCCGTTTTAAAAACCGGGTATGGTTTACCAAACCGGTAGATGCACACCGTGACTGTGACAAATGCTGTGGTAAAGTAACATTGTGGAACCGTGGTGATGAAGTATTGAGAGTAACAGGAAGAAAGGATGAGTGGGGAGAAGTGCAGAGTTTCGACGGCAAGCCCGGTTGGATTTGTAATACCTGCCGCTTTGATAAGAAGCATTCAAATGATTGGGTAATCGAAGGCCCGACCAATATTAACCGGCATTCGGTTATAGCACAAAATAAGTACCAGGCATTAGTGATGCCTAAGGAAACGATTGCCGAAGTAATGGGTGGCCGTGATCCGAAATTACTGATGGATATTCATAGTATCAGTGATGTGAATAGTGTTGATATCAGTGCATTGCCCGGACCTGCAACAAGTAAAACGTTTGAAAAGAAAGCCGAATAATGATTCTTACAAAAGACCAGATAAAAAGTGCCGTTGAAACTTATTTTGCAGGAAAGCCTGTAAGGAAGGTTTGGCTGTTTGGTTCTTATGAGAGAGGAGATGCTGATGAAAATAGCGATGTGGATGTACTGATTGATATTGAAAAAGGGGCAAAAGTTGGAATGAGATATTTTCTTTAGCATGAAGAATTAGCTGAACTGTTACATAAAAAAGTAGATGTGGTAAGTCATGGATGGGAAAATAAATTTATCAAATCGTATATTGATAGGGATAAAACCCTGATTTATGAAAGATAAATTAGGAGATAATGCCAGATTATGACACATGCTTGAATCTATTGAAGAAATAGAAACAGCCGTGAAGGATTTAAGTAATGATTAATTTATTGAAAACCATGTTGTAAGAATTGCAGTTGTAAAATGGATTGAAATAATTGGTGAGGCTTCAGTCTATATTTCACAGGAACTGAAAGAGGCATATCCTGAAATTGATTGGCCGGCAATTAAAGGGATGAGAAATATTGTTGTACATGAATATTTTGGTATCAAGTTCGATTTGATTTGGGAAGTGGCAAAAGAACATCTGCCACTATTGAAGAAACAGGTTTTACAAATAATTGAAGATAGATTTTAGCTATGTATTTATTGACTATAGACTTGTGGTTGATTTTAGAAAAAGCATTGCTGATCGGCGGCATTGTTGGCCTGTCCTTCTTTATTGCTATGTACACCACGTATGCAGAAAGGAAAGTGGCAGCCTGGCTACAGGATCGTCGCGGACCAAACCGTGCAGGTCCTTTTGGTATTTTTCAGCCATTGGCAGATGGGGGTAAATTATTTTTCAAAGAAGAGATCATTCCGTTAGCGTCTAACAAGTTCTTATTCATTCTTGGCCCGGCGCTCGCGATGATAACCGCATTAATTACCAGCACCGTTATTCCCTGGGCCGCTCCTTTTGTTACAAAGGGCGGTAATGTGATCCCGATGCAGGTGGCCGATGTGGACATGGGTATTTTATTGGTGTTTAGTATTGTAAGTGTGGGGGTTTATGGAATCATGATCGGGGGCTGGGCCTCTAATAATAAGTTTTCACTGATGGCTGCTATCCGCGGTGCTTCCCAGATGGTATCTTATGAGTTACCGATGGGTCTCGCACTGATAGCCGTTTTGTTTATGACCGGCTCCTTAAAGATGAGCGAGATCGTGGCCAACCAGGTACAGAACGGCTGGCATATTATTTATCAACCATTGGGCTTTCTTATATTTTTTGTTTGCGCATTGGCCGAGTGTAATCGTACCCCCTTTGACCTGCCGGAAGCAGAGAATGAGCTGAACTTTGGTTATCACCAGGAATACTCTTCGATGAAACTGGGTTTTTACCTTTTTGCGGAGTATATCAATATGTTTATCAGCAGTGCCATCATGGTAACATTATACTTTGGTGGGTACGATATTCCTTTTGTGAATGAAGCAACCTGGGGATTGAATTCTTTCTGGATGACGGCCATCAGTTTTGCTGTCATCATGGCAAAGATCTCTTTTATGCTGTTTTTATTCTTGTGGATCCGGTGGACGATTCCCCGTTTCCGGTACGATCAGTTGATGAACCTGGGCTGGAAGAAGCTAATACCACTGGCGTTGGTGAATATGATCATTACTGCCGCGGTGTTGTTGCTGTTGAAGAAATAGTGATTTCACGCAAAGACGCTAAGAAGAACGCAAAGGAGTATTAAGGTCTTTGCGACTTTGCTAAACTTTGCATCTTTGCGAGAAACAAAAAGCTGAGTAGCCTACCGAACAATGAAGACCAGATAGCTTTAGGGTGCGACGCAACGAAGTTGATAGCAGCAGTACTATTGGAAACATAAGTAATATATTTGCGAACTTTTATAAAGTATGTTAACACAAAGAGCCAAAGAAGTAGACCGCAAGCCGATGACATTCCTGGAGAGTATTTATCTCTGGAATATCGCCAAGGGTATGGCTATTACCATCAGTCACCTTTTTAAAAAGAAGGCGACAATCAATTACCCGGAGCAAACAAGAACATTTTCCAAGGTATTCCGGGGCTTGCAGGTACTGAACCGGGATGCAGAAGGTAGAGAGAACTGTACAGCTTGTGGTTTATGTGCCGTGGCCTGCCCGGCTGAAGCGATCACCATGGAAGGAGCAGAACGGCTTCCGGGCGAAGAGCATTTATACCGCGAAGAAAAATATGCAGCGAAATTCGAGATCAATATGCTGCGCTGTATTTTTTGTGGTTTGTGTGAGGAAGCCTGCCCGAAAGATGCGATCTACCTGTCGCAGACCTTCGCCCCGGCGAATTATGGACGAAAAGGATTTATCTATAAAAAAGAAGATTTGCTGATACCGCACCCGGTCGAACAGCCAGAGGCGTATCAGAAAGCATTGGGAGAAAAACCAAACACCAACTAAGAACGGCAATAGCTTAAGAGAAATGAGTATCACAGAAATATTATTTTGGTTCCTTTCAGTTGTGGCATTGTTCAGTGCCTTGATGGTGATTACCAGTAAGAATCCCGTGTACAGTGTACTTTGGCTAATTGTCACCTTCTTTTCCATTTCCGGTCATTATATTTTATTGAATGCGCAGTTTCTGGCCATTGTAAATGTCATTGTATATGCCGGTGCAATCATGGTATTGTTCCTTTTTGTGATCATGCTGATGAACCTCAACAAAGAGTCAGAACCACAAAAGAACCGCTGGCTAAAAATGGCTGGCGCCATAGCAGGGGGATGTTTATTGCTGGTGCTGGTTGCGGCTCTAAAAGATGTCGATATGAAAGACAAACTGGCCCTGGTCAATGCTGGAGGGATCGGGCTGATCAAAAACCTGGGAAAAGAATTATTTACCACCTATGTGGTTCCTTTCGAAATAAGCAGTGTGTTATTTTTGAGTGCCATGGTGGGAGCGGTGGTTATTGGGAAAAAAGAATAAGAGAAGTTGCGAGCTTAGAGTTATGAGTTACGAGTTAAGTACTCCGGCTCGGAACTCGGAACTCATAACTCGAAACTGTATTTATGCCGATAAATTATTACATATTCCTGTCTATCGCCTTATTTGCTATTGGCATTGTAGGTGTATTGACCCGCCGTAATGCGATCATCATTTTTATGTGTATAGAATTGATGTTGAATGCGGTGAACTTATTATTGGTGGCTTTTTCCAAAATGCATCACCTGGAGGCGTTAAAGAATGATGCCGCAACAGTAGCCGGAACAGACGGACAGCTGTTTGTATTTTTTATCATGGTGGTGGCAGCTGCGGAAGTAAGTGTGGGATTGGCCATTATCGTGATGATGTACAGGAATATTCATTCGGTGGATGTGAACTTTTTAAACAGATTGAAACATTAAACAGGCAGTTGATATATAATGAAGATTGTATTACTATTAATAATTCTTTTTCCATTAGCAGGGTTTCTTGTCAATGGCCTCGGAAGGAAACTCTTCGGTAAGCGGTTTATTGCATTGAATGCCTGCACACAAATACTCGCAGCTTTTGTGTTTAGTATTGTTGCTTTTATGGAGGTAAGGGAAACGGGCGGGCAGGTAATAAAATATTTTGATTTCATTCATGTAGGGTCACTGAAAATTCCTTTTGAATTCCAGATAGACCAGCTTTCTTCCCTTTTTCTGTTGATCATTACCGGTGTCGGCTTTCTTATCCATGTCTACTCGACGGCATATATGAAAGAAGAAAACAGCGGGGATTATGGAAGATATTTCGCTTACCTGAATCTTTTTGTTTTCTCAATGCTGATGCTGGTGCTCGGTGCCAATTTTGTGATCATGTTCATCGGCTGGGAAGGAGTGGGGCTTTGTTCCTACTTATTGATCGGGTACTGGTTTAAAAAACAGGAATATAATAAGGCCGCTAACAAGGCCTTTATCATGAACCGCATCGGTGACCTGGCTTTCCTGATCGCCATCTTCTGGCTGATCGCCAAACTGGGTTCAGTTTCTTACAGCGAAGTCTTTACGGCTGCGAACCTGGCCAAACTGACTACTACTGACGTTACAGTTATTACACTCTTATTATTTGTAGGCGCTACTGGTAAAAGTGCACAGATTCCTCTGTATACATGGCTGCCCGATGCGATGGCAGGTCCCACACCGGTATCAGCGCTGATCCATGCGGCTACGATGGTAACAGCAGGCATCTATATGATCGCCCGGAGCAATATGCTCTATTCCCTGTCGCATATTACGATGGATATTGTGGCCTATGTTGGCCTGGCGACTGCTTTATTGGCGGCGACAATCGCCCTCAGGCAAAACGATATTAAAAAAGTATTGGCTTATTCTACGGTAAGCCAGTTAGGGTTTATGTTTTTAGCCTTGGGTTGCGGAGCTTATACGGCGGCGGTATTCCATGTAATGACTCATGCCTTCTTCAAGGCCCTGATGTTCCTCGGTAGTGGTAGTGTTATACATGCTATGGGAGGAGAACAGGATATCCGTAATATGGGTGGATTGAGTAAGAAACTAAAGATCACCTTCTGGACATTTGTAATTGGTTGTGTGGCCATCGCCGGTATCCCACCCTTCAGCGGCTTCTTTTCAAAAGATGCCATTCTATTGAGTGCATTTGAAAAAAGCCCGGTACTATATGGTATAGCATTATTTACTGCCCTGTTGACGGCATTTTATATGTTCAGGTTGCTGTTCATCACTTTCACGGGTAAGTTCAGGGGTACACATGAACAGGAGCACCACCTGCATGAAAGCCCGGCTGCTATGACCATTCCGTTGATCATCCTGGCTGTACTTTCTATCATCGGTGGTTTTGTAGGAATACCTGAGTTGTTTATGCACGGTGGTGATAAGCTTGGCGCATTTTTATCACCGGTGATTGCCGTACAGGAGGGGCATCACGTTTCTGCTTCTACTGAATATATGCTGATGGGACTGTCAACAGGTCTTGTGCTGGCTATGATCTTTTTTGCCTGGACCAAATTCAAAAATTACCAGCGAAGTGAAGCATCCGGGTTGGGTAAGGTTTTGGAAAATAAATGGTATGTGGATGAATTCTATGATAAAATAATTGTGAACCCGCTGAACAGGGTTGGTGGATTTTTGAAAACAGTGATTGAAAAATCTGTTATTGATGACCTGGTCAACGGAGTAGGCAGGTTCGTCAATTATAGTGGTCGCCAGTTACGACTGCTCCAAAGCGGGCAGGTAGGTAATTATGTGCTGCTGATGGTGGTTAGCATAGTATTGATTTTTGTCGTTCAATTCTTTTTGAGAAAATAATATGATTGCAGTTTTATTGATATTGGTTCCATTAATTGCCGGGCTGGCTTCTTTTCTTTTACAGGAAGGAAAGCAAACCCGTGTGTGGGCACTTGCTGCATCTGTGGGAACATTGTTGTTCAGCTTGTATGCGTACACGTTGGGAGAAAGCAATGCAGCTTTGTCATTCCACGCAGAATGGCTGCAATCTTTGGGCAGCAGTTTTTCTGTGAAGCTGGACGGCATGGGAAAATTGCTTTGTTTATTAAATGCCCTTGCCTACCCGCTGGTCATCCTCGCTACCTGGAATAGTTCGTATAAAAAAGCAAATAACTTTTTTGGCCTGATGCTGCTGGCACAAGCTGGTATGATGGGCGTATTCCTCGCTACGGATGCGTTGTTGTTTTATTTTTTCTGGGAACTGGCCCTGATACCCATGTATTTTCTTTGCTCGCAATGGGGCGGCGAAAAAAGGATTGCTGTTACATTCAAATTCTTCATTTATACTTTTATCGGTTCCCTGTTAATGCTGATCGGGCTTTTGTATGTGCAGGCAAAAACCCCTGATCATTCTTTTGCCATGGAATCTTTTTACCAGGCAACGATGTCTGGCAAAGAACAAACGGTGGTATTCTGGTTGATCTTTTTAGCTTTTGCTATCAAAATGCCCTTGTTCCCATTGCATACCTGGCAACCGGACACTTATGAACAGGCACCGACAGCTACTACGATGATATTAAGTGGGGTAATGGTAAAAATGGGGGTATTCGGATTGTTACGCTGGTTGTTCCCAGTGGTTACACTCGCGTCTTTCCAATGGGCCGATTTTATTACTACGGCTGCATTGATCGGTGTTATTTATGCTTCGCTGATCGCCATCAGGCAGGATGACCTGAAACGATTGACCGCTTATTCCTCTATTGCGCATATCGGCTTAATGTGTGCGGCCGCTTTTGCCCAGAACATAAGCGGCTTCCAGGGTTTGATGATACAAATGTTCAACCATGGTATCAATATTATCGGGTTGTGGATTGTGGTAGAGTTGATCGAAAGACAATTTAAAACAAGAAAAATATCTGAGTTAGGTGGTTTGGCACAAAAAGCCCCGGCCCTGGCTATATTATTAGTGATCGTTGCTCTGGCCAATATCGCCCTGCCCCTGACCAATGCTTTCCCCGGCGAGTTCCTCATGTTCAATGGTATCTTCAGTTCACAGACACAGTATAATATCTGGTTCGTTGTGCTGGCCGGAATGGGTATCATTTTAGGAGCTGTTTATACGCTGAATATGATCCGGAAAGTCTTTTATGGCAACACGAATGAGCTGACTGATTCGGCAAAGGATATACACTGGAATGAAAAACTGGCCTTAGGTATTATTGTTATCATTATTTTCTGTCTCGGTATTTACCCGCAGTGTTTGCTGAATGAAACTGCTGCTGCATCAGAATTAGTCTATAAAAAATTCGGAGCCCTTTTTGAACTATTGAAAAGGCAATAAGAAGGAATCAATATGAACGCATTATTATTATCGGCTATCCTGGGAGTTATTATGATGTTCAGCGGAATACTGCTGACATCCAAAGCAGCTATCCGGAATGTGGCTATTGCAGGGCTGGGCTTGTTATTGCTGGTGAATATCCTGGAAATGTGCGGTACAGTGTTCTTTACGATCGATACCAGGGGAATGATCGTCTTTGACAGTTTCTCCCTGCTCTTCAATAGTATTGCTTTTGCTTCCACCTTATTGTACCTGTTGCTCTCGGCCAGGGATATGGAAAAAGTGGGTAACAACTATGCAGAGTATTTTGCCCTTATCTTTTTTATTCTCTGTGGAATCACCCTTACTTCTTCTTTTAAATCATTACTGATCCTCTTCCTGGGTATCGAGATCATTTCTATCCCGCTTTATATATTAACCGGCAGTGATAAGCGCAACCTGAAGAGTAATGAGGCTTCCTTAAAATATTTCCTGTTGGGAACTTTTTCCACCGGTCTTATGCTGATGGGTATCGCACTCATCTATGGGGCCATGGGAACTTTTAATACGGTTACCATCGGGGCGTTTACAGAAGCAAAACCTTCGGCCCTCCTGATGGCGGGTATGTTGTTATTACTTTTCTCTATGGCTTTCAAAGCCTCTGTGGCACCCTTTCATTTTTGGACGCCGGATGTGTATGACGGAGCACCTACTGTATTTACTTCTTTTATGGCCACGATCGTGAAAGCAGCTGTGTTCATTGCGTTCATCCGGTTATTTGATGATGCTTTTGGATTCCGGCAGTCGCAATGGCAATTATTTATTGGTATCCTGACAGTCGCCACGCTTCTCATTGGTAATATCACTGCTGTTTTTCAGCAAAGTGTAAAACGGATGCTGGCTTATTCCAGTATTGCCCAGGCAGGCTTTATGATGCTGTCCTTATATGCCATGAATGCGGAAGCTAAGGAAGGGTTGCTGCTATATACGGCCGCTTATAGTTTGGCTACAATCGGCATTTTCGCCGTGCTGATAAAAATGAAGGACTATACATTTGAAGGATTCAATGGTTTTGCCAAACAACAACCTGTGCTGGCAGCTACGACAACGATCTTTCTTCTATCATTGGCCGGGATACCGCTTACGGCGGGATTTCTTTCCAAGTTCTATATGCTTAAAGCCGTAATGGGAACAGGTGAGCATCTGTGGCTGGTTATTTTTGCTGTCCTGATGGCAGCGGTCAGTGTTTATTATTATTTCAGGGTCATACAAGCCATGTACTTCAAAGAGGGTGATGGGCCATCCATTGAAACAGTAACACCGGCATTCAAATGGACACTGATCGTATTGGCGGCACTGGTCCTGTTACTCGGTATCTTCCCCAACCTGTTGCTGACCTGGTACTATTTCTGATCCTCAACTTGGGTTTCTTCTTGTTAACTTCGTAAACGGGTTATCCATGCCACGACCATTAGCCGACGGCTGGTATCATTCAATGTAGCCATGAATTTTAGTGATGTATTCAGACTGGCCTTTCGCACGGTTCGCAGTAATAAACTGCGCACGGCTCTTACTGTGGCTATTATTGCCTTTGGCATCATGGCCCTGATTGGAATCATTACCGCCATCAAAGCCATGAATCAGAAATTTACCGAAAGCTTTTCTACCATGGGCGCCAATGCCTTCACGGTCCGGTATAAGGAACGCAATATCCGTTTTGGTGGCGGAAATAATAATGACATTAAGGTGTCTAAAAAAACGGATAAGAAAGAAAAGACATCAAGCCTCGGTAAAATAATCACCAGCGATGAAGCTGAATTATTTGCAGAAAGGTTCGCTTTCCCGGCTATCAAGAGTATTTCCATATTTGGTGGAAGAAACAATATGGCAGCCTTCAATAACCGTAAGACTAATCCCAATATCTACCTTTTTGGAGGGGATGAAAATTATTTATTGCTGAACGGTTTTACGGTGGCCCATGGCCGAAATCTCAGCCGGCAGGACCTGCAATCCGGCAGCAATATCTGTTTATTGGGATACGATGTTGCGAATCGCTTATTTAAGGAAGGAGTAGAAAGGGCGGTAAATGCTGTAGTGCGAATTAATAATATTCCTTACCGGGTATTGGCGGTCATGAAGAGCCGCGGTTCCAGTTTCGGGTTCAGCCGCGACAATGTCATTATCACCAGTTACCCGAATGTGGCCAGGAATTTTCCAATGGGGTATTCATATGTCATTGGTATCATGACACCCGATCTCCAAAAAGTGCAGGCTGCTATGGGAGAAGCGGAGGGCGTCTTCCGGAGTATTCGTAAACTTCATACAACGGAAGAAAACAATTTTGTACTGGACCGGAGTGATAGTATTGCTGAGAAGGCGATAAACAGTTTGCGGTTCCTAACTGTGTCTGCCACAGTAATAGGGCTCATCACGTTGATCGGGGCTGCCATCGGGCTGATGAATATTATGTTGGTATCGGTATCCGAACGAACCCGGGAAGTAGGGCTGGTAAAAGCTATTGGTGGCAAGAGCTCCATGGTGAGCCGGCAATTCCTGCTGGAAGCGATTATTATCAGTGTATTGGGTGCCTTATTCGGGATTGTGCTGGGTATAATGGTCGGGAATCTTTTTTCATCGGTATTAAACACTGGTTTTGTGGTTCCCTGGAACTGGGTAATTTATGGCATCATTATTTGTACGATTGTAGGATTGCTGGCTGGCTTATACCCGGCAATAAAGGCGGGGAAATTGAACCCTATCGAGGCATTACGATACGAATAAGAGAGGCTGGTAACAATTTTTTTTATAATTGCCCCCAGGTGATTTTCTTATCAAATTATTTTTCAGGGACTTGCTCAGTATCAAAAAATCCTTAACTTGAAGCCCCTACCTTAAAAAAAGGACGGTAGGGGCTTTTTTACTAAACTTTTTTCTTAGCATTGTAGCTCTGAAAAATAAGGCTCGAATTTATCATTTAAAAACACTAAAAAATTTAAGATCATGGCAGAGACTAAACCAACTGCAACAGTTAAGGCTACATCGGTTCAACCGAAAAAAAGCAGCAATGCTATTTCCTGGATCGCACCTGTCGTTTGCGTTATTGCAGGATATGCTATCTGGCGTTTTATTCTTGGAAGTGCTGATGGGTTTGAAAATCCTGATAAAAGTGGTGGGTTCTGGCCGCATCATAAAGGACCAAAAGATGCCATGCACCGTATTTATGAGGGAGGTATCATCGTACCGCTGTTGATCGGTATGTTGCTGATGGTAATCGTTTTCTCTATTGAAAGGTATCTCACAATCCGTAAAGCATTGGGTAATGGTTCTATTTCTGATTTTATCCGCAAAGTACAGTATCACCTGGCTAACCGCAATGTAGATGCAGCATTGTCTGAGTGCGATAAGCAAAGAGGTTCTGTTGGAAACGTGATGAAAGCAGGTCTCCGCCGGTATAAAGAAATGATCAATGAAGGCGGTATGGGTACCGATCAAAAAGTAATTTCTATTCAAAAAGAAGTGGAAGAAGCTACAGCCCTGGAATTACCGATGCTGCAGAAGAACCTGGTATTCCTTTCTACCATTACATCAGTGGGTACCCTGGTAGCCCTGTTGGGAACGGTAATCGGTATGATCCGGTCATTCTCTGCCCTTGGTGCTGAAGGTGGTGCGGGTGCAGCCGGTGAGCTGGCGGTAGGTATCTCTGAGGCCCTGTATAATACAGCCCTTGGTATCGGTACTTCTGCTATTGCCCTGATCATGTACAATATTTTTACAACAAAGATTGACTCAATAACTTATGGCATTGATGAATCAGGTTTTACCCTGACGCAAAGTTTTGCTTCCCTGTACAAATAAAACCTGTTAAAACAGGGTTTATTGTATGGAAATTTGAAACCTATTCATCTCAATTCTAAATTATTGTCAATATGCCAAGTGTTAAGTTACCAAAGAAGAGTACGGATACCGATATGACCCCCTTTGTGGACATAGCGTTCCTGATCCTCTCCTTTTTTATCATGGCAACCAAGTTTAAGCCCCCGGAGCCGGTGGAAATCACCACGCCGGGCTCTGTTTTGTCGCAAAAGCTGCCGGATAATAATGCAGTAATGATTATTGTAGATTCTTCCAACCGGGTCTTTTTCAGTGTTTTATCAGAGAAGGATAAGTCAAAGTTTGATCTAATTATACAGGATATTAACAGCAGTCAGACGCTTGGCCTTTCCACTATGGAGATGGCCAATTACCGGCAGACATTTGCGGTCGGAGTAGATTTTGGAAATTTAAAGCAGTTATTGTCTTTAACTCCTAAAGAGCAGGAAGTACTTAAAGTACCGGGCATACCGGTATTGGATTCAGCGAATAACCAGTTGTTTTGGTGGATAGCTGCCGCCAAAAAAGCCTTTGCTGGGGAAAAGCTGAACTACCTGATCAAGGGGGATGCCAAGTCGAAATACCCGACTTTCGAAGCCATTGTTAGTGCATTGAAACGCAATGAAGAGTTTAAATACAATCTCGTTACGGCACTGGATGATGTACCTTCTAATTCTGAATTGCAGAAGTATAATGAAAGGGCGGGGAAATAAAAATTATCAAATTTTAAAACCTAATTAATATGTCAAGTATAGAGGGCGGTGACGATAATGGCCACAAAAAAGGACCCGGGGTGAAAAAAGCTAAAAAGCTTTCTACCCGTGTGGATATGACGCCCATGGTGGATCTGGGTTTCCTGCTCATCACATTTTTCGTTTTTACTGCCACGATGACAACACCCACTACACTTGACCTCAATATGCCCAAGGATATTAAAGATCCAAAGGACCAGACAGAGGCGAAAGAATCAGGTGTTTTATCCATCATGCTTGGTAAAGGCGACCAGGTATATTATTATGAAGGCAAACTGGTAGTTGATGCAGGAGGAAATAATTTCAAGCAGACCACCTTCAAGGGTATCCGCGATGTGATCATTAACAAAAGAAAAGACGTGATGAGTCGTCACGTGCATGATGAAACCTGTCCGAAAACACAGGAAACGGCCAAGAAACCCATTTCACAGGGTGGAAAAGGAGATCCTGACTGGGAAAAAGCCTGTTTGGATCGTGACTTTATCGTAATTATTAAACCAGATGATCAAGCTACGTATAAAAACACCGTAGATATATTGGATGAAATGACCATCAACCAGGTAAGAACCTATGCGATGGTGAAGATTCTTAAAGAAGAAGTGGACCTCATTAAAGCAACCGAGGCTTCAGCCGGAATAAAATAACCGGTTGATATTTATGAAATAATCTTCTGATTGCATCTAATTAAAAACGCTAAGTATGGAAGCCAACAAAATTTTATCAGCCGACATTCTGGACCTGGTCTTCGAAAACAGGAACAAAGAGTACGGGGCTTATGAATTAAGAAAAACTTATAACCGCCGTATTACCCGCGCCCTTATTATTACTGCCTCTGTTGCTGTACTGGCAATAGGCGGCTCCTTATTGGCCAGTAATCTGAAAGGAAACTCCAATAAGAAAGTTAAAATGCAGGAAGTTACTTTAACAGAGGTCAAGCAGGAAGAAAAGAAAATCATTCCTCCTCCGCCCCCTCCGCCAAAAGTGGAACCGCCCAAAGTAGAAATGAAACAGTTTACTCCTCCCGTGATCAAGAAGGATGAGGAAGTGGAGAAACCACCACCACCACAGGAAGAATTAAAAGATGCGAAAATTGATGTGGTGAACCAGGAAGGTATTAAAGATGATAATATCGCCACACCTATTGTGATCGATGAAGGAAAACAGATCGTGGAAGAAAAGAAAGTAGACGACGAGAACAAGATATTTGACAAAGTAGAGATCGAAGCAAAATTTCCGGGTGGTGATGCCAAATGGCGCCAGTACCTTGAAAGAAACTGTAATGCCCAGGTTGCTACCGACGCAGGTGCACCAGAAGGTACCTACACTACTGTTGTTCAGTTTGTAGTGGACAAAGAAGGCAACATCAGTGATGTAAAAGCGATGACCAATCACGGTTACGGAATGGAAGGAGAAGCCGTACGGGTAATTAAAAAAGGCCCGAACTGGACACCTGCCGTACAGAATGGCCGTGCTGTAAAAGCTTATCGCAAGCAGCCGATCACTTTCCAGGTAACTGGTGAATAAGATCTTTTCTAAATGAATTATATCCTCTTCCGTAACAGGGAGAGGATTTTTTTTGTCCTTGTCCGTTGTCAGGCAACATGCAACGAGTGCATTTCAAATTATACGGCTTAGACTTTAATATTACACCCTCGACCAGCTCCCCGTAATAATCTGGAAAAGGAGGGCGACAGCGTTTTTAAATAGTTAAAAGGATGGTATAATTTGTATTACTCTTTTAGCTCCTTTTCTGTGCGGAGCGTATTTTTTGTCGCCCGGAGAAATATAAGAGAGAAAGAGAATATAGCTGATACCACGTTGATTTTAATAATATACTTATAAAGCAAAGTTCCCTTCGATTTAATCATGGTAAACTGCTTAGGGCGACAGGGTCGTTTTAATGTAAATGGTATTCGAAGACTTTTCGTCCCCTCCGGTGGAAGGGCAGTCGAGATTTTTCATTAGATACTTTGGAGGGGTGGGTCAAAGAAAGCAGCATCCGATATCTATTATGCCGGGAAGATTGTATTAAGCTTTTTAAATTATCAGCCTTTTCGTCCCCTCCATGGAGGGGCAGAGGAGATTTCGCAATAGGTACTTTGCGAAAAGTGTGGGTCAGGGGAATGGCAACCGATATCTATTATTCCGGCAAGGTTGTTTTAAGCTTTTCAAATTATCAGCCTTTTCGTCCCCTCCATGGAGGGGCAGAGGAGATTTCGCAATAGGTACTTTGCGAAAAGGGTGGGTCAGGGGAATGGCAACCGATATCTATTATTCCGGCAAGGTTGTTTTAAGCTTTTCAAATTATAAGCCTTTTCGTCCCCTCCATGGAGGGGCAGAGGAAATTTCGTAGTAGATACTTTGCGAGAGGGGTTAGTTAGGCAAAGCGGCAACCGATATCTATTATTCCGGCAAGGTTGTTATAAGCTTTTCAAATTATAAGCCTTTTCGTCCCCTTCGGCGGAGGGGCAGAGGAGATTCCGTAGTAGATACTTTGCGAAAGGGGTGGGTCAAGGGAATGGCATCCGATATCTATTATTCCGGCAAGGTTGTTTTAAGCTTTTCAAATTATAAGCCTTTTCGTCCCCTTCGGCGGAGGGGCAGAGGAGATTCCGTAGTAGATACTTTGCGAAAGGGGTGGGTCAGGGAAACACTACCCAGTATCTATCGGATTTGAAACCTACCCTATGCAAAAGCCTGTCTCATTTAGTTTATTTTTGGGGTCATGATGAATAAGATCTCAGGTTGGGAGGATACGATCGTGGCGCTGGCTACCCCACCCGGTGTCGGGGCTATCGGTGTGATCCGCCTTAGTGGCATGAAAGCCATCACTATTGCCAACGAACTGTTTCCGGCGAAAGACTTGGGCAAACAGGCTTCGCATACGCTGCATGTGGGTTTTTTAAAGGAGGGCGACAAAATATTGGATGAAGCCGTGCTCTCTCTTTTTAAAAATCCCGCCTCCTATACTGGAGAGGATGTAGTAGAGATAAGCTGTCATGGCTCGCCCTATGTGCAGCAGCAGGTAATAGATGCCTGTATCAAGCGGGGAGCAAGGCTGGCCAAACCAGGTGAATTTACCCAACGGGCATTTTTGAATGGTAAGCTCGATCTGGCACAGGCCGAAGCAGTGGCCGATCTGATTGCGGCCAATACAGCCGCCTCACAGAAAGCGGCCCTGCATACCATCCGGGGTGGCTTTTCGGAAAATCTTTCTGCCTTAAGGGAAAGACTGATCCGTTTTTCTGCACTGATCGAACTGGAACTCGACTTTTCACAGGAGGATGTTGTGTTTGCTGACCGGAAACAATTTTATGAACTGATAGAGGAGTTAACCGTATCAACAACGGAATTGGTCAATTCTTTTGCACTGGGAAATGTGATCCGCAATGGGGTCAGTGTGGCCATTATCGGGAAACCTAATGCCGGTAAATCAACTTTGCTCAATAGTTTGTTGAATGAAAACCGGGCTATTGTCAGTGAAATTCCGGGAACCACCCGGGATACCATAGAAGAGCTGATCAATATTGATGGAATCATTTTCCGGCTAATCGATACGGCCGGTATCCGGCAGCATTCCACCGATAGCATTGAAAATGCCGGGATGGAGCGAAGCCTGGAGAAAATGAAGCAAGCTGACCTCGTCCTTTATTTATTTGATGCAGCAGAAACCAGGGTAGAAACAGGAAACAAGAAAGCAGAACTCGACCAGCAGCAATTGAATTATTTGCTGGTCGCCAATAAAATTGACGCAGCAGGCGAAGAAGCGGCGAAAACAAAATTCGGTGACCTTGACAAAATCATTTTTATAGCAGCGAAGCAAAACCGGCATACCGATATCTTAAAAGAAAGGATGGTCGATGCCGTATTGCAGGGCCAGGTCCAGGCAGAGAATACGATTATCACCAATGCCCGGCATTACCATGCATTAAAAGAAGTGCAACTGTCACTGACGGATATTAGAAGAGGTGTAGATAACAACCTGCCCGGCGACCTGCTGGCATTGGATATCCGGCGTTGTTTACATTACTTAGGTGAGATCACAGGTGAGATTACCAATGATGATCAGCTGGATTATATTTTTAGTAAGTTCTGTATCGGAAAGTAATTATTCTTCCTTTATTTTTGCTGCCACCCTTACACATTTCTTTGCTTCATTAGCCCAAGCGGCAACGGGATATACTCCACAATGCCAACGGTAAGGCTTTGGGAAAAATGTTTCCCGTACAAATTTATGACTCGCCAATGAGCAAAGGGATTGCGGCATTTATGAATTTTTTGCTTATGAAATGATTGGTATTGCAAGAAGCTGCATAATTGATCAAACTGATTTTACCCTGTCAATATCAGGAAATGTATATGCCTTTGATTCTACCACAATTGATCTTTGCCTGAACGTTTTTTGGTGGGCAAGTTTCAGAAAGGCAAAAGGGGCTATAAAGATTCACACTTTATATGATATAAAAAACTTTTATCCCTGCTTTTGTGCATATAACTGAAGGGAATGTTCATGATGTAAACGCATTAGATGTTTTGACCTACGAAGCAGGAGGCTTCTACATTATGGACAAAGCCTATGTAGATTTCAAACGGTTATTTGTTATCCATCTATCAAGAGCATATTATGTTACAAGAGCAAAAGATAATTTTAACTTCAGGCGAATCAGTTTTGTAAAAACAGATAAAACAGATGGAATTATCTGTGACCAGACAGTAAAACTCACTGGAATTAAATCTTCAGTAAACTATCCTGAAATTTTAAGAAGAATCAAATATTTTGATCAGGAGCAACAAAGAACATTTGTATTCCCAACGAATAATTTTGCTTAGCCTGCTATCGAAATTGCGCTGTTGTATAAGTACAGGTGGAAAGTGGAATTATTTTTTAAGTGGATAAAACAGCACCTGAAAATAAAATCGTTTTGGGGTACATCCATGAATGCAGTAAAAACCCAGGTTTATATAGCAATAGCTACTTATACCTTGGTTGCAATAATTAAGAGTAAGCTCAAGATAAATAGGTCAGCCTATGAAATGTTGCAGATAATGAGTGCTTCACTTTTTGACAAAACACATCTGAATGATCTGCTACAAAGCATTATCTCTAAGAATGTCAAAGAACAAAAATAGGAACAATTAAAAATTGAACTAATTTAACGGGACACTAATGAAAATAGATAGTAAAGCAGAAATGAAAGATAAAGTTTTTGTCACTAAAGCTAATAAGGGAATAATTGACGCAACGTCCGGCAAGGACCGCGACGTTGCTGAGAAGCAGATATTAGTATTCACTTCATCAATTGCCAGTTGCCTGAGTAATACGCTTTATCAAGTTTGAAGATTTTGACTGTATCATTTATTGCTCTGAAATGGTCCCTTAAATCCCGGTAGAGATAAAAGGTCAACCAGTATCCGTATTCATATTTCTGTTGCAGGCTTTTTGGTTTCTTATAAAAGTTATACCAATCCGTACTGATACCGTGTTTTTCTGCAATAGCAATAACCAGGGCAGCCTTTTGCCATATATTGTTTGTTATATTTTTAAACCGTTCCTCTGCCTTTACCTGAGTCATCGCTTCACTTGAAAAAAGTGGTTGTATATCATCCAATCCTAACTGTTTCAATGACACACTGTCTTCAAATTTTTTATCTCCATCCAGGTCATAATACATCTTATCAATAAAGCCATTGTTATCGCTATCTACATATTTAATGACAGCAAATTTTTCTACCCCTTGCTGCATTCTGCCTTTGCCTTTCCAACGGTCGTATAACCCGCCATATCCCTGAAATGAATAAGCCGTCTGATCTATGCGCCATGCTCCCCATTCGGCACCGTACAAATGAATCCTTCCATCAAAACCACCGATGTATAATTTTCCTTTACCCGAAAAATCAGTATCAAATTCTCCACGATCACCTATTACATCTGCCTGCGGATTATTATCGATACCGCCGTTACCTGAACCTGTTATAAAAAGGTCTTTGGGCTCGTAATACTCTACCCGTTCCCAGCGATTGCAATCATCGTCTTCATCAAACACGAGGCTGCAATAGTTCCAGTTGCCTTTTTTAAAAGTAAGTTTCCAGGCACTGTCCCGGTCCGGATATATCAGTTCATCCAATTTTCTCCACCGGTTATCATAAAATAAAAAATCACTTTGCCTGCCTAGCCCTTTTAGGCTTTTAAACTTGTGTTGCTGGTTGTTATAATCAAACCCTTTACCTTTCAATAAAAGGCTCATATCAAAATCAAATTCGTTACCTGACGAATTATCATTGTCCAAATCCCAAGTGATGCCAACGTAATCGATCATGCCGTTAAAATGTGCATCGTAAGCAGTATCTATATTTTTGAAAAGCGGCTTAGAATTATCTTTGGGCCTGAAATCTGGTGTGTTTACAAAACGTATTGCCATTTCAGAAAATCCGTCATAGTCAGTATCATAAAAAAGAAACGGATTTTCCCAGCTATACCGCAGGTCATCAATCCGGAAAGAAGATGCATGCATTTTTATGAATGTAGTATTTCCATGATAGTCTTCATAAAAATTTGCATGCCCATTATGTTCCCACGCCAACATAGAAATAGAGTTCCAATCAATGTAATGCATAATTTGGTCTTTATCTGTATCCATTACATACATAATTTCCGATGCCCAGTCGAAATAATTCCTGTGGTTTGCGCTGCCGTTATTTACTATCACCTGTATATCAGCTATCCCGTCTCCATCTTCATCGCACCAATCAATTGAAAAATCTTCAGGGCCTGCAAAAATGCCATCCATATTCCGGTCTATTAATAAACAATCACTATCGGCATCTCCTTCGACATCTGTCCATTTCATATCATCATCATCATCTATCCAAACTACAGGGATGTTATTTTTTATAAAATAATATAAAAGGTCAGGGTCATCATCTTTATCCAAATCAACCATTTTACTCTTACTTTTATTAAGAGGCTGAGGCATCTTCCAGGGAAGTAATAGAGTATTTGAATTCCATGAGTTTGAAGTATCGGTTTGTGCATATGTACTACAAACAGGAATTATAACAAACCCTGCAAACAAAAAGAAATGTGTAACCACTATTATTTTAAATCGTTTCAAAACAAAATTGAATACTGAAGAAAAAATAGTTGTAACTATTACATGGATTATTTAAAAAACAGAGCCTTATTCTTTTGCTAACGAAAAGTTCTCCACAATGAATAATTTAGAACATAGATTAAATACAAATCGTTAGTGCAGTAATACCTGGGAAATAATAAAAATTACAGCATGACATATTTGTTTTTAGTATCCGGTATTTTGTGGCTTTAAATTGGGATTAATTTGTAATTCTGTTAACGGTATAGGAAATAAATAATCTCTTGATGATGTAAAGTTTGGCTGGGGTTCAAGAGAGTTAGTGCCTTTAAATACAATATCACCTAATTGCCTTCTTTTTATATCATACCAGCGTTTCCATTCAAAAGAAAGTTCTAATCTTCTTTCCTCTAAAATTAAATCAAT
>JAWXCO010000084.1:0-8177 GCA_034408705.1 Bacteroidota bacterium | reverse complement strand
TGCAGAAACACCATCCGATATTATTCCCGAAGCGGATCAACAAGTTGAAGACCTGCTCAAAAAAACGGAGGAACCAGTTGCCGCATCGGAAACAATACCTGAAACAATAGTTATTGAACAAATTGGGGATCTGGTCACCCTCCCGGATACGCATGAAATAGAGGAAAATATTGAGCCCGTTACTACCAAAGAGGAGATTAGCGTCATTGAAACATCCGAAACAGAAACGGAACTGACAATCGGACCAGAAGAACCGGCCATCAATATTCCGGCCTTAAAAATTGAACCGATCGATCCCGCAAAAGCAGAGCTTATTTTTGAACCTTTTCATACTGTCGATTATTTTGCTTCACAGGGTATTAAGTTCAAAGAAGAAGAAAAGCCAACCGATAAATTCGGCCTCCAGTTGAAAAGCTTTACCGATTGGCTTAAAGCCATGAAAAAACTGCCAGTGACTGATATCCCCAAATTAGCTGAAACCAACCCTGGGCAGTCGGCGATTGCGGAGAGAAAAGTGGAGCAACTGGCTGAACATTCCATCTCAGGAAAGGACGTAATGACAGAAACTATGGCAGAAGTCTGGGAAAAACAGGGAAACCATGCAAAAGCCATCGAAGTATATGAGAAATTAAGTTTGCTTGATCCCTCTAAAAGACCTTATTTTGCAGCGAAAATCGCTGATTTAAAGAAAATAAACTGACATGACAATATTATTTATCATATTGATTATCCTGGCTTCTGTGGTGCTTGGTTTTATTGTACTGGTACAAAACCCAAAAGGTGGCGGACTGGCCGGTAATGTGGCTGGTTTCAGCAACCAATTCATGGGTGTAAAGCAAACAACTGATGTTCTGGAAAAAGGTACCTGGATCTTTGCCGGAATTGTTGCTTTATTATGCGTGTTCTCTGTATTTTTCATTCCAAAAACAGCAGCTTCCTCAAGCGGTGCATCGGATGTAAAAAATGCACCAGTCCCGACTACTACGACACCAGCCAATACATTACCACTGAACCCTGTTCCTGCGAAATAAGTGGTTGATTAAAAGATTTTATACCCCCGGTTCCTGCACAAACAGGTCCGGGGTTTTTTCTTGACCACTATAGCTTCAGGAGAACAGGGTTTATCCATCGTAATTTTAGCAGTACCGGCAGCCTGACCTGGTTAACCTAAGACAACCCGTCTGTTTGTACTGCCAGCTTTTAAACGAAGTAGTATATTGCAGGGCAGATATTTATTTCAGACATTACTTATGAAAAAGAAAATCTTTTTGAGTATCCTTGGGCTGCTTTTTGTAGCAGGAGGCTATTTCGGTTATAAACTTTTTAAACCGGCTGTTTCCAATAAAAAAGATAGTTACTTCTATATCTACAGCGGCGACGATGTGGTTACTGTAAAAGAGCATTTGGTATCCGGAGGTTTTATCAACGGCAATGATTTTAATCTTGTTTCGAAACTGTTGAAATATAAAAGTGCCCGGCCGGGCCGGTATAAACTTACAGACGGGGTGAGCTTATATAAACTGGTAAAACTGCTGCGGAGTGGTAACCAGGCACTGGTAAAACTGGTCATCAATAAAGAGAGGACCAAAGAATTGTTCGCGGGCAAGATCGGCAAAGGAAAAAAGTTTGATGTAGAATGCGATTCCCTGCAAATGATTCACTTTCTCAGCAACAATGATTCACTCAAAAGATTTGGTGTTGACAGCAACACCGTGATGTCTATCGTAATGCCCTATACCTACGAACTGAAGTGGAACAGCACACCCGGCAAGATCTTGCAGCAATTCAATATTGCTTATGAAAAGTTCTGGACGGCAGAACGCAAAATAAAAGCGGATACACTCCACCTCACTCCTTTACAGATCATTTCGCTTGCATCGATTGTAGAAGAGGAAACCAATAAAAAAGCAGATAAATATAATATTGCCAGTACTTACCTGAACAGGGTTCGTACCGGCATGAAATTACAAGCCGACCCCACGGTTAAATTCGCCATGAAGAATTTTGCCTTAAAGAGAGTATTGGGCGTGCATCTTAAAACAGATTCTCCCTATAATACGTATATGTATCCGGGCATTCCTCCCGGCCCTATTTGCACCCCTACTCCCGAATCCATTGATGCGGTACTTGATGCGCCTAAAACAGATTATCTTTTTTTTGTAGCCAGTCACAAGTTTGATGGCAGCAGTGTGTTTACCACCAATCTTACTGACCATGTCAAATATGCCAGACTCTATCAGCAGGAACTGACCAGAAGAATGGATTCTTCCAGCAAAGCCAAACAGCAATTGAAGAACTAATGCCCTTGATCAACAAAATAGGAAATAAATTAGCTGCATCGGCCCCGGTAAGAATTGTAGTTGCTAAAAGCAAGCAGACATTCCTGCCCGGTTTCCGGGGGATCGCACTCTATGATGTTATCAAATTTTTTTTTGGCCAGGTAAAGACCGTCGGGATGACCGAACGGGCTTCCTCCATTGCCTACAATTTTTTTATGGCCATCCCTCCTGCTATCATTTTTCTTTTCACCCTTATTCCTTTTCTTCCGATCACCCGACAATTTCAGGAGGAAATGTATGGCCTGATCAGGGATGTTGTTCCGGGTGAAAAGGACAATGCAGTGCTCATCAGTTTTCTCCAGGATTTTATTAACAAACCAAGAAATGGCTTGCTATCGCTGGGTTTTATATTATCCATGTTCTTCTCCTCCAATGCCATGATGGGCATTATGCGATCCTTTGATAAAAACTATATTGGCTTCAGGAAAAGAACGGAGCTGCAAAAGAGAGGTACTGCTTTAAAGATCACCCTGGTTTTATTTGTCATTGTATTTGTATCTGTCCTATTACTCATCAGCAGAGGTGCTGTTTTACAATGGCTCGGTATTGAAAGCCGCCTGGTCAGGAATATAATCCTCAACGCCCGCTGGGCTATTATTGTGTTACTGTTCTTTGCCTGCATATCCTATATCTATCGGCATGCCCCGGCCGTACACAAGAAATGGCGCCTGATTAATCCCGGTTCTATTCTGGCCACTTTCCTGATGTTGTTACTCACAGCTCTTTTTTCCTGGTGGGTGGGCCGGTTTGGGAATTATAACCAACTATACGGGTCAATCGGTACCGTCCTGATACTGATGATCCTTATTTTCATCAACTCCCTAATCCTCCTGATTGGTTTTGAGCTGAATGTGAGCATCACTTCCCTTAAAAAAATAGCAGACGAGCGGAAAGATAACCCCGCAGACGGCAGCGATAAATCCATTTAATTTCCGAACTTTAACCATCCAAAAAAATCAGAAATGAAAAAAATACTCTTTACCGCTTTACCGGTAGCTGCGATTGCAATTATGGCCTTGCGTCCAGTTAGTGATCCTTTGCCCCTTGGTTCACCTATTCCAAGCCCTGAAACGAAGATGAAGGATATCTCTGGAAAAGATGTTTCACTACAGGATGCGAGGACCAGTAATGGTTTGTTTGTGATGTTTAGCTGCAACACTTGTCCTTATGTTGTCAAAAATCAAAGTCGAACTAATGAAGCCTGCAAATATGCCCAGGATAAAGGTATTGGTGTTGCCATATTAAATTCGAACGAAGGGAAAAGAAACGAAGATGATTCCTATAATGACATGAAAGCCTATGCCAAAGAGCAGGGTTATAACTGGTATTACCTGGTAGATAATAACTCAGCTTTAGCGGATGCGTTTGGTGCCAACCGTACACCCGAATGCTTTTTGTTTGACGGGAACGGGAAACTGGTTTACCATGGTGCCATTGATGATAATCCTTCAGACGCAGCAGCCGTCAGCCGCAAGCACCTGATTGCTGCCATCGATGAAATGCAGGCTGGCAAAGACGTGTCAGTGAAAAAGTCCAAATCAGTTGGCTGCAGTATCAAAAGACTAAAATAAAAGCTCGTTTTCCGATAGTCATCCCTCCCGCTTGAAACGGGAGGGATTTTTTTTATAAAAAATTTATGGAATGTTTATATACACGCATCTCAGCGAATAAGTAACTTAATTGTTCACTGGTACCGCCAATCCTGAATTTATCGAAGGGCGGCGCCCTAAAAACCGGCTTATGATCTCCAGAACCACACTCAACAAAATCATCATTATTTCTTTCATGGTGCTGATCGGCTTTAGCCTCGCCAAAGCTATCTACCACAAAAGTTTTATGGGAATAGCACTGGCCCTTGTAAGCTTGGGGGCAGCCCTTTATTTCCTGTATGTATTGGCGAAGGCCAAAGAAGAGATGGAAGCTGAAAAAACCACTTAACGCTTTTCCAGTATAGCCTTGATTTCTTTCCTTAGCGTTTCAGGGGAGATCTGTTCTTCAACGAACTTCCGGTAGCCCGATTTATTATTAATAAAAAGGGTTGCCGGAATTGCTCCCGACCATTTTGGATCGATCTTAGGGCAGAAATAATCTGCATTGGTTTCGTCCAGCCAGACTACCGGGGCGGTCACTTTACGCTTATCCATAAACCTGGTAATGGCGGCAGGAAAGCTCTCCTTGAAATCAAGACTGACTAATAATAATTGTACACTATCACCGCCTGCATTGCGTTCCCTCACTTCTTTTTGAAAATAAGGCAGTTCTTCAATACAGGGGATGCACCAGGTCGCCCACATATTGATGATCAGCGGAGTTTTACTTTCCGCAATTATTTTCTCCAATTCCGTGATCTTCACACTTTTTAGCTCCTGGGAAAAGCCAGCTCGAACGGTAAGAAGAAAAACAAATAATATTAAAGACTTTCTGACATGCATAAACCTTGAACTTTAAACTTCAAACCTTGAACTAAATCTCTTCTCTCCTGTTGCGCTCCCATTCATTAAACAATTCCTTATACCGGACGTCATCTAAACTTCGCTGGTTGTATTGCCCCGCATTGTTCTTTTGACGGAAGGCCTCGTATAAGGTCACTGCACAGGCCACACTGATATTTAGCGACCGGATGATGCCCACCTGGGGAATAATAAAATTCCCATCCGCCAGTTCCCTTATTTCATCGCTTACCCCGCTGTGTTCGTTACCAAATACCAGCGCAATGCTCTTCGTAAAATCGATCTGATGTAAACTTACGGCATCGCTGCTGAGGTGGGTCGTTAAAATAGTTGAATAGCGTTGCCGGAGGGATGAAAAACATTCAATAGCATTGTCAAACTGGTGAATGGTAAGCCATTTGGCGGCACTGGAGGAACTTTTAGCTCCCCACTTCTTATGCCGGGCAATTTTTGTGTTGAGAATATAGAGCTCCTGCACACCTACTGCATCGGCTGTCCGCATAACAGCAGATATATTATGCGGATCAAAAACATTTTCCAGCACGATAGTGATATCGCCTTGTCGTTTATTTAATACAGTTGTCAGTCGGTTAAGTCTTTCCGGGGTCATTGAAATAGAAGTTGTTAGCTTGAAATAAGCAGCAAATTAAGTATATTTATCAGTAGCATCTTAAATGCAAAATAAATATTGAACCACAGTTACACGGTGTCACGGGGTATCACAGTCAATCTCCGTGTTACTCTGTGGCTTTGTGACTCTGTGGTTAAAAATAAAAAATAAGCACATGAAATACCCCCCTGTTCAAAACTATATTAATGGAAAATTTGTAGCTGCCTCCACTACAAAAACAATGGAAGTAATTTCCCCGCTGGATGGCAATCTGTTATCAACCGTACCCATGTCAACCAACAAAGATTTAGATGCGGCAGTAAAAGCGGCCAAAGCCGCCTTCGGGGCCTGGAGCAAATCACCGATTAAAGAAAGAGTGCAGGTTTTCTTTCGGTATAAAACTTTATTGGAAAGAGATTTAAAACAACTGGCGGAGCTGTGCAGCGAAGAAAATGGAAAGACCTACGGCGAATCGGTTGCTGAAATAGAAAAATGTATTGAACTAACAGAATTCGCTACTTCTCTTCCACAATTGGTGACCGGTGAAATACTGGAAGTAAGTAAAGGAGTAGAATGCCGGACAGAACATGTGCCGTTAGGTGTTGTGGCAAGTATTGTTCCTTTTAATTTCCCTGCGATGGTGCCCAACTGGACAATACCGAATGCTATTGCCCTGGGAAATTGTATGATCATTAAACCTTCAGAAAAAGTTCCGCTCTGTTGCGGCAAACTGGCTGAACTCTTAAAAGAAGCTGGTTTACCCGATGGCGTTTTCAATATCGTGCATGGCGATGTGGAAATAGTTGAAGCGATTTGCGATCATCCCGGCATTGAAGCGGTCTCCTTTGTGGGTTCTACCAAAGTGGCTAAGATCGTTTATCAAAGATCCACACAAAACTTTAAAAGAGCATTGGCCCTGGGCGGTGCCAAAAATCACCTGATGGTATTACCCGATGCGATTCCCGGAATGACAGCGCAGAATGTGGCCGCTTCGATGAGTGGATGTGCCGGGCAGCGTTGCATGGCCGCATCCGCTATGATTGGTGTGGGGAACGTGGACCATATCATTGATAAGATATGTGAGGAAGCGAGAAAGATCATACCGGGAGAAAATCTCGGTGCAGTAATCAGTAAAGAAAGTAAAGAACGTATTGAACGATTTATCGGCGAAGCAGAAAGAGATGGTGCCAAAATTTTAGTGGATGGCCGCAATGTGAAGGTAAAAGGAAAAGAAAAAGGAACTTATGTTGGCCCTACGGTGATTGACTATGTAACACCGGGGATGAGTGTAGCCACTGAAGAAATTTTCGGACCGGTAATTTCTATCATGCGAACCAACACTGTTGATGAAGCACTGGCGATTGAAAATGCAAGTCCTTATGGCAATGCGGCTTCTGTATTTACACAGAATGGCGGCATGGCCCGTTATATTATTGATCGTTCGAGTGCCGGTATGATCGGTGTGAATGTGGGTGTACCTGTGCCAAGAGAGCCTTTCTCTTTCGGCGGCTGGAATGAGAGTAAGTTTGGCGTGGGTGATATAACCGGCAAAAGCTCCATTGAGTTTTGGACAAAATTAAAGAAAAGTACTACGAAATGGAATGCAGAGGCGGGAGTGAATTGGATGAGTTAGTTGGCGAGTGGGGTATGGCAAGTGGCGAGTGGGAATGCAAATTATTGTAGTACACATCCCCTCTCTGGCAGCCTGTCCCGATTTTTTTGGGAGGGCGAATTTAGGAAAAAGTATTGCTATAGAGACCCGGGGCGGGTTGTATGTAGCGAACTTATGTACTCCTATCAGCTTTCATTGCGTCGTGCCAAAGGCACTCCTTTGGAGCACACTTGTACGTTCTGTTCGCTACTCAGCAAGAGGTTGAAGATGCTGATGAATGTTTGAAAAATCTTTAAGATCACAATTTGTGACCTTAAAGAAGATCATAAATTTATGAAAATCATTATTTTACATTTATGTCGTCACAAATTGTGACCCTAAACTAAAAAAAAAGAAACTAGTTACAAACATGAGGTTTCAATTTGTAACCTCAAACTACAAATTGAATAAAATGAGGAAATGGCTAAATCGAAGATTATTAAAATAGCACCTAACGAAACTATTATCCGGAAGATATATCTCCTGAGAAGTGAAAAAGTTATGCTTGATAGTGATTTAGCTGAGTTATATGGGGTTGAAACGAATTACCTGAAAAGGCAGGTACGACGAAACATAGAACGGTTTCCAGAAGACTTTATGTTTGAATTGAACACTAAAGAGTTGCAAAGCTTGAGATGCCAATTTGGCACCTCAAGTTGGGGTGGCTCCAGGTATTCCCCGTTTGTTTTTACCGAACAAGGAGTATCAATGCTTAGCGGTGTTATAAATTCTCCCAAAGCCATTGAAATGAATATTACCATAATGAGAGCTTTTGTAGAAATGAGGAAACTCGCGCATAGCAGTAAAAAAATTGCGGAGCAAATAAAAAAACTGATTGACCGGGTTGGAGAACATGATACTAAATTAGCAGGTATTTATGATGCGATAGAAAATCTATTGGATAAAAATGTGGAAGAGAAGAATTGTGAAGAGAAGGAAAGGATTGGGTTTAAAGCAAAATAAAGAAATGGCTTCATAGACAATTTTGATATTAATGATTACTTCAATAGGTTTAGTAGCTATTATTAAAATATTATATGAAACGGACAGTAAAAAAAGAGAAGGTTTCATTCAAATACTTGTACTTCTTTCGTTTGTTTCATTGTTACTTGTTTTAGTTAATGAAT
>JAWXCO010000083.1:0-11675 GCA_034408705.1 Bacteroidota bacterium | reverse complement strand
TAATTTCATTCGCCGTTGTTTTTCTCATTGTCATCCTGCTGATACGGATGGGAGCCAGAGTTATTGAAAAAACAGTTGAAGTTGCGTTGCTCGGCTGGGTCAATAAGATCGGCGGTATCATTTTATTTGCGGCTATCTACATCGTTGTTTTTAGTGTACTGCTTTTTTATGCGGAACAAATGAAATTGATTCAACCGGAAACCATTAATAAATCAGTCACGTATTCTTTTGTACAACCCTGGGGTCCCAAAGCGATCAATGGTTTTGGATCGGTCATTCCCATTTTTAAAGATATGTTCGGCGAGCTCAAACGATTTTTTGATGGGGTTGCTCAAAAAATTTCCTCACTTTATTAGGTTCTCTTCTTTTCTTCTATCCTTTTGTGTTGATTAAGTCGGTCCCGATTATTGATCCTGAACTGTACCCCTAAATCCCGGTAAAGCACCTGGTCATGAAAACATGTTTTCAAAACAAGGCCATTGCGCTTATATTTGCCCTGATTGGCACCCTTATATGCAGTAAACTGCTCATTTTTTCCGCCAAATCAACTATTTTGCAATCATTAGAAATACTACCTGTCTGCATACAGGTACAGAATAGACTGCCATGGAGTACGAAATCAAACAACAGGATAAATTCAGGTTCTTAGAGGAAGGCAGCGGTGAGCCGCTGGTACTTTTGCATGGTCTGTTTGGAGCACTCAGCAATTTTAGCAGCCTGATCGAATATTTCCGGCAGCATAATAAAGTAGTAGTGCCCATCTTACCCTTGCTGGAAATGGATATCCTGCATACTTCTGTTGGAGGCCTGACCAAGTTTGTCCATAAATTCCTGGAAGCAAGAAACCTGGAAGCTGTTAACCTGTTGGGGAATTCCCTCGGTGGACATGTGGGACTGGTTTATACCCTGAAACACCCCGAAAGAATAAAATCATTGATATTAACCGGCAGCTCCGGACTTTTTGAAAACGGGATGGGCGATAGTTATCCCAAACGGGGCGATAAAGAGTACATGCGTAAAAAAGCCGAACTCACTTTTTATGATCCCAGGATGGTAACGGAAGAATTGCTTGATGAAATCTTTGAGATCACCAACAACCGATTAAAAGCCATTAAAATTATTGCATTGGCAAAAAGCGCCATACGTAATAACCTGGGAGAAGAGGTTAGCCAGATCAAACAACCTACCTGCCTGATCTGGGGTGCCAATGATAATATAACACCACCTTTTGTTGGGAAGGAGTTTAATAAGCTTATTCCGAATAGTGAGTTGCATTTGATCGATAAGTGTGGTCATGCACCCATGATGGAAGTGCCGGACGAGTTCAATGCCATCCTGCATAAATTTTTGAAAAAGCTCAACGAGCCTGCAACAGTTTCATAATCGTTGTTGTCTTATCAGGGCTATGACGAAGTATTAACATCAAAGCCGCTATCCATGTTAACCCGAGAACTATTATCGCAGACCCTCCCCTTCCTGCATCTCCAGGATAAGGTGTACCAGGTATTGCAACTAATGAATGACAATAATGTCACCCATTTACCCATTGTGGATGGCGAGAAATTCATCGGTCTTATCAGCGAAGAAGACCTGCTCCAGGCCGAAAATGATCGTGCCCCCCTTACCGAATTGCAACAATCTTTTTCTGATATATCTGTGAAAGGAGATGAACATTTTCTGAAAGCTGTTCAACTGGCGGCCGAGAGTGGTGTAAGCGTGGTGCCCGTGGTATCAGAAGAAAATGATCTGGTGGGAACACTGGCTTATAATGAACTGTTGAAATTTTCTTCTACGTTTATGAGCCTGAGCGAACCCGGTGGACTGATCGTACTGGAAATGGAAAGTAACCAGTATTCGTTTGGCGAAATAAGCAAGATCGTAGAGACCAATGATGCACAGATCACCCAGCTCAATACTTCCAATGATGCTGAAACAGGGTTGATGCAGGTAACACTCCGTGTTAATAAACCTGAAGTATCGGATATCGTTGCCACCTTCCAGCGATATGAGTATAATGTAAAATACTTCTTCGGCGAAGAGCTATATGGTAACGAGTTACGCAGTAACTACGACAACCTGATGAATTACCTGAAAATATGATCCTTTTTCCCCGTATTTTACAGGCAAGACAGCAATTGGGTTTAAATTTGTTTGTGCTGTAATATGGATATGCTGCGGGGAAAAAAATATTACACCGGTCTTATTGTTTTGCTGCTTTGTTGCCAGTTCCTGGCAGCACAACCGGTTATTTCTGAACAATCAGTAATGGATACTGTAAGTAGCCCTTCTTCCGGCACCCTGGTGATAGTAGGGGAGATCGTATTAAGCGGCAATAAAAAAACAAAACCCTCGATCATCTTAAGGGAAATCCCATTCAAAACCGGGGAACAATATCCCCTGCATGTACTGGTCAAAAAAATGGATGAAGCCCACCGCCAGTTGATGAACACCGCCCTTTTTAATTTGGCGATAGTAGCTGCCAAAAATATTACTGAAAACAGGATCGATATATTGGTCGAAGTAAAAGAACGCTGGTATCTTTTTCCCGTTCCGGTTTTCCGGCCGGTTGACCGCAACCTTAATCAATGGTTGGTAGAACACAATGCCAGCCTGGAACGGGTCAACTATGGCGCCAAGCTCTATTATAATAATGCTACTGGTCAAAATGATAGGTTCAGGCTCGGCTTCCTGAACGGGTATACCAAACAATTTTCGATGAGTTACGACCGCTTGTACATCGATAAAAAATTAAAATGGGGGATGAAACTGGCAGTAGCCACAGGCAAAAACCGGGAAGTGAATTACAATACTATTAATGACAAGCAGGTATTTTTAAAAGATGAAAATAATTTTGTCCGCAGCTTTACAACCGCCAGTGCAGAACTCACTTACCGTAAAGCTATCAGAACAAGACATAGTTTTGGTATTGGTTACACGAATGAACAGGTAATGGATACCATTGCAAAATTAAACCCCGAGTATTTTAAATCCGGGAGAAGGGGGATCAGTTTTCCTGGTATTTATTACAACATGACTTATTTTGACCTTGACTTTATTCCTTATCCTACCAGGGGATATGCTGCCCAGTTTTCGATTGGCAAAAGCGGATTTAATAATATCATTAATGTATGGCAGCTACATGTCAAAGGACTGGGCATTTGGCCCATTTCAGCCAAATCATTTTTTAGCCTCAATGTGTACGGAGGTATCAAGCTCCCGTTCAAACAGCCCTACTTTAACCAGCGATTCCTTGGTTATGGCGATGCGTTTATGCAGGGTTTTGAATATTATGTAGTGGACGGGGTGGCAGGTGGCTACCTGAAAACAACCTTTACAAGAGAGCTGCTGAACTTTTCAATTCCGACACCTGTCCTGAAAAAAGGAAAGGAATCGCATCGCATCCCACTGCGTATTTTTGGAAAAGCCTATGGCAATACCGGTTATGTACACAACCCGCAACCGGGAGATAATTCACTGTCCAATAAAATGCTTTATGCCGGTGGATTTGGGATTGATATCCTTGCCTTTTATAATGTGACATTCAAATTAGAGTATACATTCAACTCGATAGGGCAAAACGGTCTATTTTTACACCAGAAGTCAAACTTCTAACGAATGACAAATACAGTAAAAGCGCCACAACAAACTGGTGGGCCGGCAGGAATTACTATCGGAGATGAATTTCAAGTGGCCCTGGAAATAATAACTACATGAAAGCAGCAATATACAGCCGGTTAATGGATGAGGAACAGCGAAAAGATGTTCAATTATTCTTTGATGAACTGGTCCAACAAAAAATTGAACCAGTCATTTTTAAAGATTTTTTTGAGCAGGTAAAAGACAGTATTCACCTGCCGGCCGATACAAAGACCTTTGCAGTTGCAGAAGACCTGACGGAAGAAGTCGAATTCATCATCAGCCTTGGCGGTGATGGCACTTTGCTGGATACGGTAACACTGGTGCGTGAAAAAAAGATCTCCATCATGGGGATCAATTTTGGCCGGCTCGGTTTTCTCGCCAGTATTGGCCGGGAAGAAGTAAAGAAAGCTGTACAGGCAATTGCCCGAAGAACCTATGTAGAAGATACAAGGACATTGATCCACCTTGATGCCAGCCTCCCGTTATTTGGAAAAGTGCCTTATGCATTGAATGATTTTTCTATCCACAAAAGAGATGTGGCTTCCATGATAAAGATCCATACCTATCTCAATGGTGAATTTTTAAATACGTACTGGGCCGATGGATTGATCGTGGCAACTCCCACCGGTTCTACCGGTTACTCATTGAGCTGCAATGGCCCGATAGTATTTCCTGATTCGGGTAGTTTTGTTATGACCCCCGTGGCGCCGCATAACCTGAATGTCCGCCCCATTGTTATACCAGACAATAATATTATTTCCTTTGAAATAGAAAGCCGGGCAGATGAAGTGATCTGTGCCCTGGATTCCCGCCGGGAAATAGTGAGCAAGGATGTTCAATTAGCCATCAAAAAGGAGGCTTTTAATATTAAATTAGTACGTCTGAGTGAAAACAATTTTCTCCAAACCCTGCGCAATAAACTGACCTGGGGGTTGGATAAGCGGAATTAACAGGCTGCGGAAGCAGAATGGCCCGCATCTACAAGGCAAGCAGGGATGTTTTTGTAAATCCTTGCTCCAAAATAAAAGAAAATAGTATTTTTAACGTTCTAAGGTAATCCCGAACCATATTTTGTAGTTATGACGAAGAAGTTTTTTGCCGCTGTTGCCTTTTCCGCTGTTGCCCTTTTATCAGGCCGATCTCTTTCTGCCCAGGAATCTATTGTTCAGGAAGGAGAGTTTGGTATTGGTATCGGTGCCGGTCATTATTTTGGGGACCTGAACACCCAGGCCCGGTTGAACAGGGCTAAAATGGCGGCCAGCGTTTTCTTCCGTAAAAACTTCAGCAATTATATCGCTCTTCGGCTGGGGGCCAGTTTTGCCCAGCTGGGTTATTCAGACCAATACAACACACATAACCAATACATGTACAGCCGAAACCTTAGCTTTAATAGTAAGGTTTGGGAACTGTCGTTACAGGGAGATTTTAATTTTTTTCGGTTTATGCCCGGCGAGCCTCAATATAGTTTCACTCCCTACATCACATTTGGCGCCGGTATCTTTAGCTACGACCCTTATGCTTATCTCCGCGGCGAAAAAGTATTTCTTCGTCCACTTGGTACCGAAGGGCAGGGCAGTACGGATCCCCGGTATAAAGACCGCAAACAATACAGTTCAATGGGTATCAGCATACCCTTTGGTGGCGGTATAAAATATGCATTAAATGACAGGATCAATATCGGGTTTGAAATACTGCATCGCTTTACCAATACCGATTACCTCGATGATATAAGTACCTCCTATGTGGACCCTGCTATTTTCCCACTTAATCCTGACGGGAGTCAGTCTAATGCACAGTTGTTGTACGACAGGTCATATGAACTGGGCGAGCCCATCGGCATAATTAACCGCCAGCGGGGTAATAGCAAGCAAAAAGATCAGTTTGTAACAGCGATGTTCCACCTTACTTTCAATTTGCAGTCGTATAAATGTCCTACTGCTGATTAAAAGTTCCTATACTTCAATTTAAGGGGCAGCTAAAAATCACCCCGATGGGTTAGTGATAGTAACCTCTATTGGTTTTATTTAGTAGTGTCATTAAACCACTTCAATTAAATCAGGGTCTATTATATACAATATATTAAACGAAGTAGTCCCGAATTCATTTTTTTCTTTAATCAAACACTTATTACTATGCGCCCGACAACCCTTTTTTACAGCGCCGTTATCGCTGCTGTCTTCAGTCTTAAGACCGCTTTTACCTCTTCCACTTCTTCCACCATTAAACCTGCCGGAGAATGGTTTTTCCTGGAAGATAAGAATGTGGGTTTTGGTGTCGATCACGATGTTATTAATTTTGGCAACTGGAAAGACGATGTTCGCCAGATTAAATTGAGGATAACGGATGGTCCGTTAAAAATGTACAGTATGAAAATTCATTTCGATAATGGTACCACGCAGAATGTAGAATTACGTAACCGCTTTGCCCAGGGTAGCGAGAGCCGGGTGATTGATATGGACGGTGGATTAAGGCACCTCACGAAAATTACCTTCGTGTATGAAACAAAAGGGTTTGCCAGGGGAAAATCAAGGGTGGCAGTTTGGGGTAAAAACTAAATCACCATAACTATTTTGGCGCCGCTTCGTAGCGCCGGGTCCCTGTAAAAAGAGAGCCGGGCCGAAGCGGCTTTTTTATTGAATTAGTAAAATTTGTCCTGCTCCGTATAAATCCCGTCAATCCGCAATACCTTTACACCTATTGTTATTCAGGTATGTCTCAACTGCTCGAAAAAATAGATAAGAACAATCTTCCCCGTCATATCGCCATTATTATGGATGGTAACGGCCGCTGGGCAAAAGAGAAAGGAGAAGACCGGTTGTTTGGTCATTTTCATGGCGTAGAAAGTGTACGCAATATTGTTGAAGGTTCTGCAGAACTGGGTTTAGAATACCTGACCCTGTACGCTTTTTCAACGGAGAACTGGGACCGCCCGGAATACGAAGTGATCGGTCTTATGGAATTGCTGGTGACAACCATCCGCAAAGAAGTAGAAAGCCTTGACAAAAATAATATCCGCCTGCATGTGATCGGTGATATGAATATGCTCCCGGAATATGCTAAAAATGAGCTGAACGAGGCATTGGATATTACCAAAAAAAATACCGGTCTCAACCTGATAATGGCCCTGAGTTACAGCGGCCGCTGGGAATTGCTCAATGCTGTTAAAAGTATTGCCTGGGAAGTAAAAAGTGGCCGGTTGAATCTCGAGAATATTGATCAGGACACCCTGCAGCAGTACCTCTGTACCAGCGGATTTCCTGATCCCGAATTAATGATCCGGACCAGCGGGGAATACCGTATCAGCAATTTTTTACTCTACCAGCTGGCTTATGCCGAATTGTATTTTACCAATGTTCGCTGGCCTGATTTCAGGAAAGAAAACCTCTACGAAGCCATACTCGACTATCAGGGGCGGGAAAGACGGTTTGGAAAAACAAGTGACCAGGTGGTGGCGGGGTAAAGTAAAAGTGGCTAGTGGGGTATGGCTAGTGGGGTATGGCTAGTGGGTTATGGCTAGTGGGTTATGGGATAGGTGACAGCTTCATTTTTACGAGAATTTATATATTGAAATATGAATAAACAGGCATAAATGATGAGAATATTGAACTTTTAGCTAGATTTCCCGCTTCCTGCCTCATTCTTCCCATTTTCTTTAACAAAGACTTCAATTATTTACCGTTATTTTGCCGCCTCAACCAGAAGGGGGTGAGACTGAAAAGCAATTCATTAAGCGCTGCCAGGGCACATTTTGAGACTGACTTTGAACAATCAAACATGCAAAAAATTTTACTAAGGGTTAGTGTTACGGTGATGACGGTGTTGTTGAGTGTATCTGCAATTCATGCCCAGGTGCCGGATACGGCGAACCCTACTTCCGTAGATCCCAAACTGCTGGAGTGGAAAAATTCCAAGATCCCCAAAGAATATATCATTGCCGATGTAAAGATCACCGGGATCAAACACCTTGATACTTCTATTGTATATTCTATTACCAACCTAAACCCGGGAGATAAGTTCATATATCCCGGAGCAGATATTTTTGCCAAAGCTATTGCGTCCCTCTGGCGCCAGAAGTTTTTTTCCGGAGTACAGGTCTACGTTACACAGGTGCAGGACGATAAAGTATGGATTGAAGTAAGTGTAGTAGAACGCCCCCGCCTTGGTAATTTCAAATTTATCGGGATCAAAAAATCAGACGAAGAAGAGATACTCACCAAGGTCAGCCTGGCCAAGCAAACAATCATTACAGAAAATACCCGCCGGCAGATTGTAGAGCAGGTGACCAAGTTTTATACAGACAAAGCTTATCAGAACATAACCGTACGCATTGAAGAAACAACCGATACGGCATTTGCCAACTCCAATGCTATGTTCATCTATGTTGACAAAGGCAATAAAGTGCATATTGATAATATCCGGTTTTTTGGAAACACGGGTATTGACGGCTTGCGGCTGAAAAAACAAATGAAGGGTACCAAGGAAATGAGTAAAGCTACTCTGGTATCGGATAATACCCCGAGTCCTTATGGTGTCACCAAACCTTTTTCATTCAAGGAATGGGCAAAGGAATGGGGCTTTTTATCACTCAGTAAAACCAAGCTGCTATTAGATCCTTATTTCCGTTTCAAGTTAAGTGGCGCCAAATATAATGTTACCAAGTTTGAGGAAGATAAAGATAAAGTGCTCGATTATTATAACTCCATGGGTTACCGGGATGCACAGATCGTTACGGATACAACCATTACCACCAACAAAGGCAATATCAATGTGGACTTGAAAGTGGATGAAGGGAAAAAATATTATTTCGGCAATATTACCTGGAAGGGTAATGCAAAATACAGCGATTCTCTTCTGAATGTATTGTTAGGTATCAACAAAGGAGATATCTATAATATCGGGATCATGAACAAACGTCTTGGTAAGGATGCGGCCCAGGAAGGTGGTGATATCAGCGGGCTGTACATGGATGATGGTTATTTGTTTTTCCGGGTTGAGCCGATAGAAACTGCGGTGTACAACGATACCATTGACCACGAAATAAGAATTACTGAAGGTCCACAGGCAAGAATTAAAAATGTGACGATTGCCGGGAATGAAAAAACAAAAGATTATGTGATACGCCGCGAATTGAGAACCATACCCGGTGAGTTATTCAGCCGTTCCGACCTGATCCGTTCACAACGGGAACTGGCGAACCTGCAGTTCTTCAACCAGGAAACGATCAACCCTGGTGTGGTTCCGAATGCAGATGATGGTACCGTGGACATTAACTGGAAACTTGAAGAAAAATCATCTGACCAGTTAGAATTATCTGCAGGTTGGGGTGGTGGTGTTGGCCTTACCGGAACACTCGGTGTTACCTTTAATAATTTCTCGATCCGTAATATCTGGAAAAAATCAGCCTGGGATCCCTTGCCTACTGGTGACGGCCAAAAACTAAGCTTGCGTGTCCAGTCGAACGGACGGGCTTATCGTTCACTCAGTGCTTCCTTTACTGAGCCCTGGTTGGGTGGTAAAAAGAGGAACTCTTTGACGTTCGGGGTTAACAATAGTAAATTCTCTAATGCCTTTGATCCTTTTACCGGCCAGATAGATAGGGCAAGGTCCGATTCGAATTACCTGAAGACAACCGGTTTCTCTGTATCGTTGGGCAAACAATTAAAATGGCCGGATGACTTTTTCAGCCTGGTATATACCCTGAATGTTACGACATATAAATTGCAGAACTACCCCATATTTGAAGGGTTGAAAGACGGAACATCAAGCAATATTAGTATGAAGATCACTTTACAACGTTCTTCGGTCTTCAATCCAATCTACCCTACCAGTGGTTCTAATCTTACGAGTAGCGTGCAGTTTACACCACCTTATTCTTTGTTTAATAAGAATCTTGTTAAATCAGTTAATCCCTATAAAACTCCTGAGTACCATAAATGGCGTTTCAATGCCGAATGGTATGTACCTATTGGGAAACCGATGGGAGCAGAGAACAACCGCCAATTGGTGCTGAAGATCGCTGCCAAGTATGGGTTTATGGGCCGGTACAACAAGAAGCTTGATTATTCACCATTTGAACGTTTCCAGGTGGGTGATGCGGGTCTGACCAATAATTTTGGGTTGCTCGGGTTTGATATTGTAGCGCATCGTGGCTACCCGGTTTATGAAACATCTGATCCTACAGTGAATCCTGATCAGCAGAATGCCAGTAAATTCTTTATCATCTTTAATAAATATACCATGGAGATGCGTTTCCCGGTTGTGACGAATCCCAGCAGTACTATTTACGCCTTAACCTTTTTTGAAGCAGCCAATGGATGGCATGATTATAAAGATTATAATCCCTTCAAACTTCGTCGCAGCGTAGGGGTAGGTATGCGTTTCTTCCTGCCGATGTTTGGTTTGCTTGGGTTTGACTATGGTATCGGACTTGACCGTATCACACCGGGGCAATCAGGATTTAAAGGCGCATCCCGGTTTACCTTTATGTTGGGCGTTGAACCGGAATAATACCGAAATCAGCAATTCTTAATACGAACTGACGATAAAATTTTTGGGCAACCGGCCCACCTGGAGCGAAAGTTTTACGTCAGAATACCAGGAGCAATAACTATTAAAAATTAAAACATGAAAAAGATCTTCCTTCTTACCTGTTTACTAGGATTGGGCGTGGTTGGATTTTCTCAGAAATATGCCATTATCGACACCCGGTATATCCTGGATAAAATGCCTGATTACAAGACCGCCCAGAAGCAACTGGATGATATAGCGGCTGACTGGCAAAAAGATATTGACGGTCAGCAGACAGAACTGGATAATATGTACAAATCCTTCGAGGCCGAACAGGTGATGCTGAGTGACGAACTGAAGAAAAAAAGGGAAGACCAGCTTTTTAATAAAGAGAAAACTCTCCGGGACCTGCAGCGCAAACGCTTTGGTTTTGAAGGAGATCTGTTTAAAAAAAGACAGGAACTGATCAAACCCATACAGGATAAGGTTTATAACGCGATACAAAAAATGGCCGTACAAAGGGGCTACGATTTTGTGCTCGATAAAAGTGAAGGAATTACCGTTATATTTGCCGACCCTAAACTGGAGAAGAGCGAAGATGTGCTCAAAGACCTGGGGGTTCGTTAACTGTTAAAAAAATCATAAGGAGGCTGTATGGCCAGGGGGCAGACAACTAAAAACCTTCTTTGATAATCATAATAAAGCGTAACAAAAAAAACCAAAGGAAATAAGCTATTATCAGGTTGCTTACCGTTTGAAGTAAGCGTTTGAGGCGAATTCCAGATGACCAATTTCTAAAACAATAACAAGCACATGAAAAAATTTCTTACAGTATTTACGCTGGCTACAGGGCTTTTCTTTGCAGGTAGTGCCAGTGCACAGATGAAGGCAGGTTATATCAGTGTTGACAACATGGTTAGCATCATGCCTGAAACAGCCAAACTGGATTCTATGCTGGAGCGTTACCAGGCGGATTCGATCAATCCGCAGTATGCCCAGATCGTTTCTTTGTATCAATATAAAGACAGTGTGTACAGGGATTCATTGAAGACACCTCCTGCCGTTCGCAAACAGATCGAACAGGAATTGCCTACATTGATCTACCAAATCCAAAACTGGCAGCAGATCGTAAACCAGGCCGTAGAAGCCAAGCAAAATGAATTGCTGGCACCGATCTACCGGAGAGTATATGATGCTATTAAATTGGTGGCTAAAGAAAAAGGATACACCCATGTATTCAGTAAAGAAGCTTTTTTAGTGGCTCCTGATGGAGATGATATGATAGGTGCGGTTGCGGCCAAACTGAAAGTGCCGATCCCCAAAGCTACGCCTGTAGGTAAATAAGCAGCAGTGTAAAATATTAAATACCCCGGTTCCTGAATGGAACCGGGGTATTCTCTTTGGTAGATTTCAAATCCGATAGCTATCGTATGTAACTGAAATGTTCGTATAAACTTTTCGAATAACAAGCCATTTCGTCCCCTCCAGCGGAGGGGCAGAGGAGTTTTCGCGTAAGACACTTTGCGAAG
>JAWXCO010000082.1:0-7526 GCA_034408705.1 Bacteroidota bacterium | reverse complement strand
CCCATCATACGGAAATTATATGTGTAACAACCTATCACATCTTTAAGGTACATCCCGGATTTTTACCCGTAAATAAAGAAACTACTTTGTAAGAACAAACCCTTCTTACGATGAAAAGAATACTCCTCCTCCCTTTTATCACAGTGTTGATGGGGTCAACCAGCTGCTTCGCACATGGCTGCTACTATTTTTTACAATTGGATACTTCAAAAACTACTCTCGTCGAAAAACATGCTTCGGTGGATAGTTCATTTACGCTGGAAGGCTATGTCACTCCCGGCAGCGAATTACAATTCAGGGTGGGTTATGGTTACCTTGCTGATTCCTGGAAAGGGATCAACGGTTGCTATCATTATGGTGAGTTTATCCTGAAGAGAATAACCATCACCTGGCTTCAATCAGGAGAATAATAAAAGGAATAAATTATTCCGGGGTGTCTCAACTTCTACCAGCACCGGGGGCATTTCTCACTATACTTATTACCGAAAGTGAAACCCAGCATCAATTCATGGGTACCCCGGCTTACCGTGTTCAGTGCAGTGGTAGTGATGTCATAAGCATAGCCCACATTAAAAGTATTGCTTACATTAAAACCTGCCATGGCTGCATAGCCATCCTGGTAGCGGTAGCTGCCGCCTAACCAGAGCAGGTCCCTGTACTGCACTTTTAAATTGGCTTCGGGCTGAAAGTTATTCCTGGAAGAGCCCTGCACATATTTCAGCATAAAGGACGGGATAACATTCATATCCTCTCCCGCCATAAACCGGTATCCGGCTGTTAAAAACATATGGGGGATCAACCTGCCTTCATTGATGAAAGTAGCATCATCAGAAAAAGAAAGTTTTTGGGGTATGATCTGCTGGGCAGACAAACCGACGAAGAAATTTTTAGAATACAGCCATAACCCGAAACCCAGGTCCGGCCGGATCCGCTTCAATTCCCCATTGATAGCCGCACCTGTAGCGGGATCAAACGGGTCGCCGGTGCCACTAAAATCCTGCTTAGACTTATCGATGGTCACATTAGTAATACCGGCAGAAAAACCGGCGGAGAGGTTCATGGTGGGTGTCAGGCCGAGGTGATAAGCATAGGTGGCGTTTGCCGTAAAGCGGTTAAAACTTCCTGTGCGATCATTCACGATGGTCATTCCAATTCCATGATGTGGTTCAGCAGCGGTATAATTCTCCCAGTAATATTTTCCTCTTGGATTTTGTCCCGGAACTTCAAAAGAAGTAGACGACGTACGATAATCTCCTTTACCGATGGGGGCCTGTATCGAAAAATAAGTAGTCTTGGGCGCCCCGGTCAACCCTACCCACTGGTCGCGGGTACTGATCTTAACATCAGTATAATTTTCTATACCACTCAATGCCGGGTTCAGTATATAATTGTTAAGGATGTATTGTGTATAATGCGGCCGCTGCTGGCCCATCATCACCTGCACACATAACATCAACACGGGGATCAGTACTAATTTCTTTTTCATCACTTCCTGTTTTTCGCTTAACGGATCACATCCACATAACCTGACATGATGCTTCTTCCGTTCTTCGGGTTCACGATATAATAATATGTTCCAATCGGTACTAGGTTGCCTCCAATGGTTCCATCCCATGGTGTACCATAGCCAACAGATCTCCAGATCATTTGTCCGTACCGGTTAAATATCTCTACTGTACCACCCGGATAGGTATCCAGGTATTTAATCTCCCACCTGTCATGTATTCCATCTCCGTTAGGGCTGAAGATATTCGGTATCTCAGGTCCTTTCAGCACCTTAATGAAGACCTGGTCCTGGGCCGCACATCCACCCCGGCCTGTTACTACCAGTGTATAAGTAATATCCTCCACACCTTTTACGATCGGATTTTTTATGGTATTGCTTCCGATAAAATACAGGTTGGGTGTCCAGGAATAGGTCGGGTTGATATCATTAGAAATAATGGGCTCCAGTGTATCACTTCCTCCCTGCAGAATGAACAGGTCAGGGCCTGCATTCACCATCGGATAAGGATTGACCGTAACAGTCCTGCTAGCCAACGTGCTGCGGCAACCATGGCTGTTGGTGATAAACAGGGTTACATCATAAGACCCTGCAACTCCATAGGTATAATTTACTACAGGAGTGGTCCGGGTATTATTATCGCCCATTGACCAGCTGTATTGCTGGATAGTTCCGTCAGCCGGATTGCTGTTATCCGTAAACGTAAAGCTCTGGCCAACGCATACATCCGTTTTGTTGGCGGTAAATGATCCGGTAGGTTGAGGGTGGATCGTATTTAAAATGATGGTCGTATCATGTACGCAACCTGAGCCGCTTGTTATCTGCAGGTTTACGTTAAAAGGACCAACAGTATTATAAATGTGTGAAGGACTTGAACCGGTAGCAGTATTCAAAGTGCCACTGGCCGGGTCTCCAAAATTCCAGAGATACGTAAAGCTGGCCTGTGTTCCATCTGGAATCGAAGAGGCTGCACTATTAAAAGCAACTGTTGCCGATGGTAAACAGGAACTGGCAGGAAAAGTAAAATTGGGCCTTGCTAAAGGATTCACCGTTACGGGTATGGTGCGCACAGTGCTTTTACAGCCCCGGCTGGTTGTTACAAATAACCTAACAATGTACGTCCCCCAACTGCTAAAAAGATGCGTTGGGTTTGCTAAAAATGAGGTGTTGGCTGCACCGCTGGCAGGATCACCAAAATCCCATACCCAACCAGTGATCGTTCCCACGCCGGATGGAATGGTAGAATTGATACTGCTGAATGCAACGGTTGTTTTCTCACAGGCTAATGTGGAGAAACTAAACTGTGCAGAAGCACTGTCCAATACAGTGATTGGTTTGGATAAAGTGTCTATACAACCGCCCGCCGTGGAGGTAAATGTATATTTGATCATAAAAGTCCCCGGTCCAACTAATGCAGGATTGAAAATACCTGATGGGGAAACTCCGGGGCCGCTGAAAACACCTGGAGGGCCAGGAACCCCTCCTATTTCACTGGCCTGTGTTATCTGGAATGGTGCAGCATCGAGACAGGCATCCGGCAAATTCAGGAATTGTACTTTAGGAGCAGCATTGACTACGATATTCTTTGATTCAAGATCCTGACATAAAGTACCCGAATAAGCTCTGAAACGTATATTGTAAGAAGTGGTGGTCTGAAGAGTCGGATATTTATGTTTATATATTTTATTCGGTGTTGGAAAATCATCCGTTTCAATCACGGTTGGCGCCCCTGCAAAATCCCAGATTATCTCTACTTTGGTAATGCTACCCGCATTAATCGTTGAAAGATTAGTAATAGAGATGGAATCATTTGAACATAATGCTGCAGGATTCTGTACAGAAAAATCAGCATTGGGGTTCGCTCCATTGATAAAGATATCATGATAGACGGTATCCTTACAGCCCAGCGTACTCGTCGCGATATGCCGCACCGTATATGATCCTACTGCAGTATAGAGGTGTGATCCGTCTTTCGTAGTTGATGTATTCAGAGGCCCTGAACCCGGATCCCCAAAATTCCATTCATAGCCCAGCGGGTCAAGCGTACCGCCAATGATTTTACTTGTATCCATAAAGAATGCGGCTACATCATTAATACAAACCTCCGGCACCATAAAGCCGGCTACTGGTTTTGAATTAACCGTAATAGGGATTGAAAATACAGGGCTGTTTACACAGTTTTTATTATTCGATACCGTCAGCGTAACATTATAGGTCCCGGTACCTGTGAATATATGTATCGGGTTCTGTAAAGATGATGTATTATTGATACCGCTTGGAATATCATCAAAGTCCCAGCTCCAGCTAATCAGGCTTCCGATATTGGGAGAAGAGAGATCTGTAAAGCTAATAAACCTTGTATCACAGGCGGGCACCGTTGCACTGAAATTGGCAGTTGGGAGTGGATTGATGATGATCGTACCTGTTTCTGTTTTTTGTACGCAAGTGCCGGTAGTTGTTACCGTATAATTGAATGTACCTGAAACAGTAGCTGTTCCGCTGATGGTAAATACACCGCCACTATAAACGCCAGTTACACCAGCAGGAAGTCCCGATACGGTTGCATTAGTTGCTCCTCCTCCCACTGCATACGTAATGGTAGTGATAATAGTGTTGAAACACATCTCCTGTAAAGTTGTGGCTGGTGCGGAAGTCAAAACCAGCGAAGCATCCGGGTTAACAGTAATAGTACCGGTTGCCGTTTGCTGGTTGCAGGTACCACTTGTAATAACGTTATATGAAAAAGTTCCGGTTACAGTTGGTGTACCTGTTATCGTCACGATACCGCCGGCAAATGTGCCGGTAACGCCGGCAGGAAGTCCCGTAATACTGGCTCCTGTTCCACCTGCTGTTACTGAATAGGTAATTGTTGTGATCGGAATATTAATACAAATATTCTGTGTGGTCGTAGCAGGAGCCGAAGTCAAAGTCAGGGCAGCATCGGGATCAATAGTAATTGTACCGGTAGCTGTTTTCTGAACGCAGGTACCTGTTGTTGTAATCGTATAATTGAACGTGCCTGTAACGGTTGGCGATCCACTAATCGTAAACACCCCACCAGAAAATACACCGGTTACACCTGCAGGAAGACCGGTAACACCCGCACCTGTACCACCACCAATTATTGCATAAGTGATGTTGGCTATTGGAGTGTTGATACAAATCTGCTGGTTGGTGGTAGCTCCGGGAGAAGTGAGTGTAATAAGAGCATCCGGGTTGACGTTGATTGTGCCATTGGCGCTTTGCTGACCGCAAGGACCGGTAGCTGTAACGGTATAGTTATAAGTACCTCCGCCAACAGGGGTTCCACTGATCGTAAATAAGCCGGCATTATAAATGCCGTTAACACCCGAAGGCAGGCCCGTGACCGTTGCGCCCGCTCCTCCGAGAATAGTATAAATAATATCTGCGATCGGGGTATTTTCACAAAGAGTCTGATTGTTTGTACCTGCCGGTGAAGTCAGGTTCATATTAACATTCGCCAAAACAATTATATCCACAAATGCATTGGAAACCGGTTGAAAACAAAGCGTAGATCCGGTATTTCTGATTTCAACAAGATTATACCGGAAAGTACCTGCTACATTAGTAGGTGGTTGCAGGGTAACCGAAGTATTAGTTCCGGTTGTAGATATGGTTTGATTAGGACCGCTATTGATATTGTATGTAAAAGTATAAGGAACTCTACCACCGACACCTGTAAACGTAATATTGGGAGACGGGGCATTCAGGCAAACAGTAATTCCTCCGCTGATGCTGCCGGAAGGTAAGGGTGCGACTACAACCTGTTTCACTACCTGTCCGCTAATACAACCCGGCGTCGTAATAGTAGAGAATGTTACGTTGTATGTTCCCGGACCGCTGAAAGTATGGGTAGGGTTTTGCAAAGCGGAAGTATTTGATCCCCCGCTTGCCGGGTCACCAAAATCCCAGTTCCAGATATAACTGGGGCGGGGCGTTACAGTATTATCAGTAAACTGTACCGGCTCTGATGCACAACCACCATTTATAAAAGTAAAATCTGCAATGGGCGGGTCAAATACATTTAAATCAAAGTCAATATCCTGTTCACTACCACAACCGTCTGTATTGGGTTTATAAACAGTCATCGAAACTGGAAATGTACCGCTAACGTTAAATGTGTATAAAGAGGGAAGTGAATACCAATACAATGTTACTCCATTAACGATAGTTGTCGAATCAGGTCCTCCCGCACCGGGAGTGCAAGAAGTATATTGGGTAAGAATATTACTTGGTACAGGCGGGCCGGGCAGCAGCGACAAATCCCAACCGATTGAATCTGCACAGTACGGTAAGGAAACTTTAAAACGAAAAGGTGAACCCTTACATACTGACGGGGTTGGTTCAATACCAAATTGAGTTGATACCCCAATTTGCTGATATAAATCTTTTACGTTTGTTCCTGCGGAATAAGCATAGGATTCAAATTGGCCGGCCTGAAATCCATAAGCGATAGCATTATATCCACTATCTGCTAATAATCTATAAGAACCAGGCGAGCCTAATAGCTGCTGCAAATATGAATACCCCGGCAATGGAGCAAAATTTTGCCAAGTACCCGAGGGTGGCAAAAGAGGTCCCCCATTAAAAGAAATTCTAAAATTAGGAACAGCTATCGTCTTTATAAGAACATTTACCCATTGCCGGTTAATATTTTGTTGTGAAGAAGAAAAAATTGTAATGTCACTAATATTTTGTTCAATCGGATTTAAAATGACCATATCGGGGTCGCCGGTACCACTTCCTGAACAATCTCTTCTTTGGGCATATTGTATAACCGAAATAGGCTTGTCCGCAGTAATGCTCGTTGGTGAAGAGAATACTACCGGTGTAGAATTAAAAGTCGCCGGGTAAATTTGACCTTCATTCAGGACGGCAACCAGCGATCCATCTACGAAAACCTTTGTATTGTTTTCGGATGCCAGAACACGATATGGGTTTCCGTTTGGATAATCTCCAAAAGGAACAAATCCAAAATTTTTGCCCCAGGTACTAATCGGATATTGCTGTTGAAATAATGGATCAAAAGAACTGCCGGTTGCACATGAATTTGTTCCTAGTGTAATGGCCGAACTGCCGGAAAAAACAGCAATTGGCAAGCAACCACCTGTTCCTGATGCAATAGACTCTATCAGGGAACCTGTTAAATCCTGGGTAGCCTGGTACTGATACATATCACCTACCAATGGTAATGTAATATTGAAAGGAGCCCCCAAGACTCCATTTGTTCTTGGTGTTATTCTTACCAGTGTGTTTGGCTTAGTTGCAATTATTTGGAATTGAGACCTTCCAAGATAACTTCCCTGGTTGGTACCATTTTGTGTAAAACTGGTAGCATAATATCTTTTACCCAATACATTTACAGGTAGCAACAAAGTAGCTGCGCTTCTGGCGGCGCCCCATTGCTGTGCATAGGCAACTACGGAAGGCTTTCCGGGATCTGTTTTTATCTTTATCGACTTTTGAATAATCATGCCAGATTCTCCATTTGAAATATGGCCGGTAGCATGAGTTATTTGTATTTCCTGAAGGCCGTTAGCTGGAATATTAAAAGGGGCTGAAAAAGCACCATTTGTCATCGTCACCATACCGCTGCTCGCCTTGTCAGAAGTAATCCAAATACTTAATGTTGCAAGGTTAGCTCCGCTAGGCACATGCTGAGGAAAGCAAAGCCAGAATTCCTTCCCTTTGTTCGAAAAGTCCTGAGCTAAAGCAGGTGTACAACATAAAACGGTAAGTACAAGCGTACTTAGAAGGTAAAATTTTCTCATTGAATCCAAAGTCCTGGGGTGTAAATAAAGAGGAGACGAATTTAGGAAAAACAAATGATAAATGACAAGGATTTACCAGTAATCTGGATAAGAAGAAAATAGTCAAAAATTTTCGTATATCTACTATTATTAAAGAGTTATGAGGTTTTGCCGGTGGATACAGAATTTCTGTTGACAAAAAAATAAGCTCCTACTTTATACGCATTTTCTCCATTTTGACAGTTTATTAT
>JAWXCO010000081.1:0-15981 GCA_034408705.1 Bacteroidota bacterium | reverse complement strand
GTTGTTGTCGTAGCATTCATAACTAAGTTTTTTTGATGAATAGCTAAGGTCAACATTCAAAACTTTGGAAGAAAGGGCTACCGAAGGTTTAGTTCAACATGGGGTTTGGCAATAGCAGGGCTTGTCGTTGTTAACTTCGGCTATAGTACCTATCAGCTTCAGTTCCAGCTTGACGTTTATAATTTGGCTTTTCGTAGTTATCTTCAACTTTATTTTTTCAATCGGCTTCGGTTATGAGCGGACGAATTTCAAATTCCCTGCAACCATCGCCAAGCCCTGAACGTAAGCAGAAAGCGTATTAGACGACAGTGCAACCATTAAACAGACGAACTAATAACATAAACTAATAACACGACCAAACATTTTGACAGGTGGACAATTACATAACAACGACTCGACTTCGGGACACATCAGCTTGACGGGCAGTTACGTAAGCCTGTTGAAGTTTTATGGAGGAGTGCCGGCTACTATTTTATGTGATAACCTGAGGACTGCAGTAACCCGGCCAGATCGTTACGAACCCGTGTTTACTGATATATGCTATCAACTCAGTGAACATTACGGTACAACTTTTAGTGCTACGCGTCCTTTTATAAGTAGAAATTTTTAATTTGCCGAAGTTTTTAAAAGCGTTTTCTAAATCTTGAAATGATTTATTGATGTCTCTGATTGATTTTTTAGCAGAGCCATTGTTATCAGTCAATTTTACTCCTTGTCCGCAACTGCATTTTACCGATACTACATCTGCAACTTGTTTTAAAGATATTATAATTGACCTTTTACATGCAGGGCAATTAATGCTTATATTTTGTTTGCTTACGTCTATCATGGCTACTTTTTTCTTCTGTTGTAAGGTGATTGATTTGTTGGATGAAGTGAAATATTTTCATCCGATGCTTTTGAATACACAGCAGCTTCACTTCTTTTTAATTGGTAAGCAATCAAACCAGTTGGAGTGTTTCCATCGGCTAATTTTTCCAATTTTTTCAAGTAGGCTGACGACCATTCTTTACCAGAATTTTGTAGATTTTTCGTTGGGATATTTATTTAAAGTTGTTTATTATTCTTTGTTTGTCCTCATTCTCTTTATCGTTCTTATGATAAAGTTCAATAAATGTTATTTTTTGTTCTGCTTCAAAGTGAGCATAAATTAACCTCAACCCTGAATTTACTCCACGACCTTTTAATGCTTTACAGGCAATCTTTTTTACTTTAATGACACAGGTTTCCAAACCCAAATTATCAATACGAAAACTAAACGGTGGTTTTTCTTGCGGTGTTACTTCCAACACTTTTTTAACCACTTCCAAATCTTCGTTCAGCGTTCTGTATTTTTTCAACAGGTTTTTCAAGTCCTTACTAAATTCTACAAGTTCATCAAAGGTCATTGTTGTTCAATTTCGTCACCATAGTTTCTCACCGAGAAAGGAGCATCTCTGTAAAAAGCTAATTCGTAATTTATTTCTTCTCCTTCTTTTGAAGCTAACCAAGGCATATCCTTATGAGAATAGTTGCTTATGGCAGCAGCACTCCAATCACTTAGTTGTTGAATCACTCTATCAATTACTTCTTTCTCACTTGCTTTCAATTCAGTTAAATCGGCTTTCACCAATGGCAAATAACGAGTTTGAGGATAGCCATGATATTCTGTTTTCACTCTTTGCAACTGACCTTTATCAATCATTTGTAAAACGATACTATCTAGCTTTTGTGGAACTGGACCATAAGGCAACTTGCGGTATTTTGCACCAGTTAAATGCTCTTCATACAATTCATAATAATTGAAGTCGGAAAAATAAAGCAGCTTGTAAAGCACCGTTTCACCAACATTCGGTTTGCCTGCACAGCGTTCAAGAATATACAACAACACATTTTTAAACTTGCTGACTTGCAATGTCGGAACAGAAATTCGTTCATCTGTCTTTTTTGATTTTGTTTCGGCTTTGCCTTCCAAATCTTGATTAGCAGAAAAATCTTTAGAAACAAAATCATCTAAAGAAAATCCTAACACCATAGACAATCGTTGAAATTCAAGAACATCAACAGTTCTGTTTCCCAACTCAATTTGAGCCAAAGACGGTCTTGAAATCTTGACACTTTTCGCCAAATCTTCTTGAGACAACCCCTTCATTTTACGAAGTTCAGTTATCCTTTGACCTATTTGCTTTTGTGACAGTTTTATGTTCATATCGGTTTTTTATTACTGTTCAACTTGACAAAAATAAGCATTGTTTGAAAATAAAACAAATATATGTTCTAATTTAAGAAACAGCGCATATCCAGGCTTTGGTTTCGGCGGACGGAATTCTACCGGTCATTAGTTGAAAACTTCAACTTTTGTTTATTAATTTAGCTTCAGTTCCGGGCAGACAGTTGGTTAATTCCCCAACTGCAGCAATACCCTAACGTTCATGGCTGTAAAATAACAGATCTGATTATTCAACAAAACAAAATTCTAAAGACACGACAATGGAAAAGCAATTGCATACAGTTCTTGGTGCATCAGGAGCTACAGGCAGAGCCGTAGTCCAGGAACTTCAAAAGAGGAAGCTATCAATTCGTGCTGTTGAACGGACTACAAAAATTAACGGGATAGACACCGTTGAAGCAGATTTGCTGAATAAAAATGAAGCCATAAAAGCTATTCAGGATTCCTCTTTTGTATATCTATGTGTCGGACTTCCCTATCGCAGTGATATATGGTTAAAAAACTGGCCTTTAATAATAAAGAATGTTATTGATGCCTGCGTTGCAACGAATGCCAAACTTATTTTTTTTGACAATATATATATGTACGGGCCACCACCTTTGACTATCCCATTTGATGAAAATCATCTTCAGCACCCGACAACTAAAAAAGGAATAGCAAGGAAACAAACTGCAGATTTGCTATTAGAAGTTATGAAAGACAAAAAGATCGATGCAGTAATTGGGAGGTCGGCTGACTTTTATGGACCCTTCGCCGTTAACAGTCTATTTTATATTTCATTTTTAGAAAGAATGCTTCAAAAAAAAGTTCCTCAGGTAATAGCTACATCAGGGGTTAAACATACTTACGCATACGCTGTTGACAATGGCAAAGCATTAGTTCTATTGGCTTTAGAACCAGCTGCTAACGGACAAGTTTATCATTTGCCTGTTGGCGAGCCTAAGACTATTGAAGAAATAGCATCTATTTTTAATAAAGAACTTGGAACGACATTTAACGTAAGCTTTTTGCCACCGTTTATGCGAAAAATATTATCTCTCTTTATTCCTGTATTGAAAGAGGCAGGTGAAATGCTATATCAATTCAATAATGAGTACATCATGTCATTTGACAAATTCAAAAAACAATTTCCTGAATTTAAAGTAACATCTTATGAAGAAGGTATCAAAGAGATGGTAAGAAACTTTAAAGACAACACAAACACAAAAAAGTAATTTGTGAATGCAAACAACAACACCTGCTGCCAGCATTGGGAGCTCGCTGCCAAAAGGACTACCGGCTATTGCCCGAATGTATAACTGTATTCAATCTTACCGGTAAGCTGTTTCTCATTATTAAACAATGCTTCTTTGGTCTTTAATCCCTTTTCATCAAAAATATATCGCCAGATAAGATAGCCCAGCTTGAGGTTGGCCGTAGTGGTTATTTTTTGAATCACCCTGTTCTTCTCATCATATTCAAACATGAAATCGGGTAAAAGGCGGTTGGCTTTCAAATTAAAGCGGACAACATCTGATAGCCTGTTTTGATCGTCATAATAATAATAGATGACACCGGTTTGAGCAAACTTCAATTTCTTGTCTTCATCAAAATAGGAATAATACTGGGTGGTTTCAACCCCTTTTTTAAAAACTCTTTCATCACCCGGGTTACCTTGTTCGTCAGGAGTAAAACGAATTTCTATACTATCCGTATTATTGAGAATTCGCCACATTCTTTCCGGTTGTCCAGCTGCATTATAGATCCACAGGTGATTTTCAGCCTGCGAAAAATCATTGGCCGGATCCTTCGTGGTATTTTGTACCCGGGTTATCCGGTCCCGGGCATCGTATTCGTAGGTCGTACTGCTTTCAACCGCCGTCGATGAATCCGTCGTTCGGATCAGGCGTCCCTGGTTGTCAAATTTTGAATAGATAACTGTTTTATTCAGGTTATTGAAAGAAGATGTTTTTAATACAGTTCCGTTTTCCTTTACTTCCTGGAATTCAGAAAACTCAGCGGTTTTTGCACCACGCTGGTCGGTGCCCGTTACCGAAACAGTTCTTACCTTGTTGACCAGGTAGGCTTTCATCTGCCGGTTGGTTTCCAGGGTACCGATAATATCATTGTAATAGTATTGCCCCTGCGAGGCCAGCGAATATAAAAAAGAGAAAAGGGCTAAAATGGTTTTCATGCGACTGATATTGCTTTTGCTGTTCAAAGTTACTTTAATTGTTCAGTAACGGAAAAGAAAGGAGGTTCGTATTTTTTGCTGCTTAATTATATCAAGGGTAGCTGATGATATTGAAAATAAATACCTGAAAAGTATCGAAAATAAGCCTGTTTGTATCGGCGTAGTAGTATTTTTAAGAAAAAATTACCGTGTCTCATATACCTCAGCGAAAGGAGAAGGATTGCCTGAACTGTGGCACCATTGTAGAAGGCCATTATTGTCAGCAATGCGGCCAGGAAAATGTGGTGCCCAAAGAAACGTTCTGGCATATGGTCACGCATTTTTTTTATGATATTACCCATTTCGACAGTAATTTTTTCAGTACCATCCATCATCTTATTTTAAAACCGGGCTTTTTATCACAGGAATATACGAAAGGCCGGCGGGCCAGTTATCTCCACCCGATCAAGATGTATGTTTTTTCCTCCGCTATTTTCTTTTTACTATTCTTTAGTCTGTTCAAACCTTCCGATGCAGTAGAGGCAGGTACTGCTGAACCCCTGGATGCTAAAGAGAGGGCTGGCTACCTTGTTTCGTTGCAGGATAGGTTAAAAAAAGATAGTTCTAATAAACTGGTTCAGGAGAAAATAATACAGTTAAAGGATACCAGCCTGCCATTTACCGCCGGGGATATGCTGAAGGCTGAGACCAATGAAGGTTTCAGGTTTAACTTCAGCGACAAGGAATATACGAGCTTTGCGGAGTATGACTCAGCCCAGAAAGCTTTGCCCGCTTCAAAAAGAGATGGATGGTTACTGCGGCTGATCATGAAACGGGGAATCCAGATCGAGAATAAATACAAGGATAATCCCGAGGAAGCCGGTATCCAATTACTCGAAGGTTTTTTTCATCGGCTGCCTTACCTGCTTTTTATATCCTTACCCCTGTTTGCCCTTATTCTCAGGTTGGTGTATATCCGGCGGCGAAAGCTATTTTATTTTGCTGATCATGGAGTCTTCACTATTCATCTCTATGTTTTTTCCTTTATTGTATTGTTGGTCGTTTTCGGGCTCAATAAGTTGAGTGACCTTACGGGCTGGGGTTTCCTTGATGCTGTGCAGGCTTTTGTATTTTTTGGGTTGGTGACTTACCTGTATATCGCTATGCGTAATTTTTACAAACAAGGCTGGGGTAAGACCTTTATTAAATTCCTGCTGGTTTCTCTTTTATCATTACTGATGATGGTGATATTGTTCATCGCTTTTCTAATATTTTCAGCTGCTACTATTTAAGTTATACATATTATGGATAAAAAAGAAGGAACAGCCTTTCTGCGGTTGGTTGACATCATGAATGAACTGCGGGATCAATGCCCCTGGGATAAAAAACAAACGATCCAGTCGTTGCGCCAAATGACGATCGAGGAAACCTATGAGTTGGCTGATGCGATCACAGAAGAAGACTGGAAAGGTATCAAAGAAGAACTTGGCGATTTACTGTTACATATTGTTTTCTACGCAAAGATCGGCAGTGAGCAACAACAATTTCAACTGGATGAAGTGATCAATGGCATTTGTGAGAAATTGATTGTACGTCACCCGCATATTTACGGCGATCCCGCCAATGCGGGACAACTCGTAAAAGTGAATGATGCAGAAGATGTGAAAAGGAATTGGGAAAAAATAAAACTGAAAGAAGGGAAGAAATCAGTTATAGAAGGGGTTCCGAAATCACTTCCAGCCACGGTTAAAGCCATGCGTTTACAGGAAAAAGCCAAACAAGTTGGATTCGAATGGGATAATAAAGAGCAGGTTTGGGAAAAGGTAGAGGAGGAAATGAAGGAACTGAAAGAGGCGATCAGGAGTCTTGAGTCGGGAGTCTTGAGCCAGGAAAAAGAGAAACTTCAGGCTGATGTAGAAGACGAGTTTGGTGATGTGGTATTCTCCTTAATTAATTATGCACGGTTTTTGCAGGTAGATGCGGAAAATGCACTCGAACGAACAAATAAGAAATTCATCCACCGCTTCACCCAAATGGAACAACAAGCTATACAAAGTGGTAAAAATCTCAGCGATATGAGCCTGCAGGAAATGGATGCCATCTGGAACATCATCAAACAACAGCGGCAGGCAGAGTGAACCCGGCATCTAAAAATATCTTGTTGAGCAAGTACAGCCTGTTACTACTGGCCCTGCTGCTTTTTAGTTTTTCTTTTGTTTTTAATAAGTTGTACAGCAACCGTTCTTCGGTAGCACAGGAAGTAAAACTCGCAGAAAGATATCTGAGGGAGCAACAGGATGATTTTATCAAATTTACAAGGGATACGTTTACAATTGGCCGCCTGCTGGGAGAGGCGGAGACCCTGGCTGAGTTTAGTGATCTGGAGAAAAAAAAATATGGCATCTTCCTTTACTCCACCGACCAGTTTGGCGTTTCAGAAATGCGTTTCTGGAGCGACCAGTTGGTCGTTCCTCCGCAGGATATGCTCACGGCAGCTGACGGAGAATATTTTTCAAAAGAATCCAATGGCTGGTATTATATCATTAAAAAAACACTGACAGACAGCACCAGGCCTGATCGGATCCTCTCCTTTGCTATGATACCGGTGCAGTCGGAATTCTTTATTACAACTGATTACCTGCCCCAAAAATTTTTTTACAGCAGCTCAGCTGATAAAAGAGTGAAAATAAGTGATACTGTAACCGATTTCCCTGTACAATCGGTAGCAGGCAAAACACTTTTTTACCTGGATAAGAAAACGGCAGTGGCAGTAGGGTATAATGACCGGCGGACAATTCTATTGCGGTTTAGTGGGTTGTTATTGCTTTGTCTTTTTATCCATTTGCTGGCTGAATCCATGTCCAGGCGAAGCAGGACCTGGAAGGCTATTGGGTTACTGACTGCTTTATTGGTTGTACTTCGGTTGGCCACCTATTATTTCCCTTCCGTACTCAACCTCCGGCAGTTTGAATTATTCAGTCCGGTGATTTATGGATCCAATCACATTCAACGGTCGTTGGGTGACCTATTGATCAATTCCATCCTGTTTTGCTGGATCGTTTTGTTTGCCTGGTCCAAACTTAAGAATATAGAGAACCCAACTATAATCTTTTCAAATAAGTTGCGATGGGTGGCAGGTAGTAGTGCATTGTGCCTGTTGATCATTTCAACGTTTGTGCTGGCCACGGTTATTCGCAGCCTGGTGGCCGATTCAAAAATATCGTTTGATGTTACTAATTTTTTCAGTCTGAACCGTTACACGGTTGTTGGTTTCTTTGTATTGGCCTGTCTTTCCTTGACCTACTATTATTTTTCCCAATTATTATTTCGCCTGATCTTCCCTTTATTTGCCGGGAGAAATTTTCTCATTCATTTTGCTATCGGCTTAGTGGGATTAATTTACCTGACTACCCGTTCCGGTAACCCCGATGTTTTATTTTATCTGCCGGTATTACTCTGGCTCTTAGGTTATACCTGGCTCGTGAACTGGAAGGGAGTGATCTTTAATCGTATTCGTGTCAATATTGCGGGGATTCTTTCCTGGATATCTGTTTTTTCGATTTCTATAACGGCTATTATGTTCTCACAAAACAGGCATGTGGAGTGGGAGCGGAGAAAATTAATTGCCGATAAACTGGCGGTGCAAACTGATCCCTCCAGCGAAAGACTTATGAGTATTGCCATCCGCTACCTGGATAATGATTTTCTCAGCGAGAACTTTTACCGTTTCAGGAGCGGGGAAGAAGGTGTAATTATCCGAGATAGTATCATAACCGACAGTTACAGCGGGTACCTGAATAAATATGATACCCGCTTATATATCTATGATTCCGCGGACCGGCCCTTGTACAACGAAGACCCCCTGACCTATGAATCCCTGAACACTATTCTTACTGTTCAATCAAGGTCTACCGAAACAGAGGGTTTGTATTATTATGAAACGGCATTTGATAAATTTAACTATATCACCCGCAGGGATGTAACCGATACGGCGAATAGAAAAGTCGGTTCTTTTTTTATTGTCTCCAATTTCAAAAATTATAGCCGCGATGCTTTGTTCCCGGAGTTATTCCGCCAGTTCAAGGAAACAGATCCGGAAAATTCTCCCATTTATTCGAATGCGGTATATGATAGCCTACGACTGATCTCACCGCCTGGTAATTATCCATTTCCCATCTGGCTGACAGTAAATGAAATTCCGAGGGAGGAATTTCATCAACGTACCAACGGCGATTTTGATGAGCTTTGGTACCGTGCAGGGAATGATAAAGTAGTTGTCATTGCACGGAAAAAGCAGACCACGATCGAAACGATCACCTTATTTTCGTATATTTTCTGTTCCTTCCTCTTCCTCGTAGCCTTTGTTCAACTCATTTCATTTATTCTCAAGACAGGGTATAATTGGACCGGTCTGCGGCGCCTCTTTCAGTTAAATATCAGAATGCAGGTACATAGTACCATCATTTTCATCAGCATCTTTTCGTTCCTGGTAATCGGGGCGGCTACTATTTCTTTTTTCATCACCCGGAATAAACAAAGTAACAGCGAGAAATTAAGCCGTACCATGAAGATCATGGTGAATGAAATGGAGAAAAAAATGTCGGACCATAACACATTTGATGATGTGGTCAAGATATATGATTCTGTTTCCAATACCGGTCTGCAGAAACTGGTAGACGAGGTATCAGATATACACGGGGTGGATGTGAATGTATATGATCTTAAAGGCGACTTGCAGGTATCTTCGGAAGCGAATGTATATACCAAGGGAGTATTGAGTAAAAAAATGGATCCGTCTGCCTTTTATCATTTGAGCAGGATGCGGCAGGTGCAACATGCAGATGAAGAAAAGATAGGAAATTTCTCTTATCTCAGTATTTATTCGCCAGTGCGGGATGACCAGGGCAAAGTGTATGCCTATATCAATATCCCTTACTTTACTTCAAAACCGGAATTGCGGCAGGAGATCTCTAATTTCCTGGTGACCATTATCAACCTGAATGCATTTATTTTTTTGATCGCCGGCCTTATCGCCCTGTTCATTACCAACCGCATCACCAATTCTTTTTCCATTATCAGTGATAAGATGAAAGAAGTGAACCTCGGACAAAAGAATGAACAAATCGTCTGGAACCGCAACGATGAGATCGGAGAATTGGTACAGGAGTATAATAAAATGGTGGGCAAACTAGGCGAAAGTGCGACGGCCCTGGCCAAAAGCGAACGGGAAGGGGCCTGGAGGGAAATGGCAAGACAGGTGGCGCATGAGATCAAAAACCCGCTGACACCGATGAAACTGAGCATCCAGTATTTGCAAAAAGCAATTAATAATAACCAGCCGAATGTAAAAGAATTATCGAGCAGTGTGGCTAATACGCTGGTTGAACAAATTGATCATCTTTCAAAAATTGCGGCTGACTTCTCACAGTTTGCCAATATCGGTACCACAAATATTACTTCCTTCGACCTGCATGATGTGCTGGGTTCCCTGAAAGAATTATATACTGCTGATGAAAACGTTCAGTTTGACTGGCGTCCCATTCAGGACCGGGTAATGGTAGATGCTGATAAAACGCAGATGAACCGCCTGTTCACCAATCTTTTTGCGAATGCTATTGAAGCCTGTCAGGGCAATGGTGTTTGTAAAATAGAAGTAAATGAAATCCGTGAGCAAGACTTCATCCGGATAAGCATTAAGGATAACGGAGAGGGAATTGTCCCCGAAATGCAGGAACGGATCTTCATTCCTAATTTTACCACTAAATCTTCCGGTACCGGGCTGGGTCTTGCGATGTGTAAGGGAATCGTGGAGCAGGCTAAGGGGAAGATATGGTTTGAAACTGAACAGGGTAAAGGCACTACATTCCATGTTGAATTGCCGGTTATAAATTAAGCGAATAATTGAATAGCCGAACAAGGAACTTGAATAACGAACTGACGATGCCGGATTTTATCATTTTACACTCCTTTTTCTATAAACCGAACGGAAATGATCCCGGTCAAATAGTTAAATATCGAAAACTGATTACTCTTACTCCTTCTTATCTTTAAAGGACAAAACTCAGCCCATGAAACGTCTTGTCTTTCTCTGTAGTATATTGCTTTCAACTACAATTATTAATGCCCAAACTCAAAAGCCTCCACTCCATGGAAAGAATTGGATGGCCATTACGGGCAAACCACTTGCTGCAACGGCTGGCTCCATCATATTTCAGCAGGGAGGTAATGCTGTAGATGCTGCCTGTGCAATGCTGGCCGCTACTTGTACCATGTGGGATGTATTAAGCTGGGGTGGAGAAACACAGGCATTGATCTATAATCCCAAAACAAAAAAAGTTATTGCGATCAATGCATTGGGTGTAGCACCAACAGGTGCCACGGCTGATTTCTTTACAGGCAAGGGCTATTCTTTTCCTCCGGAGTATGGACCACTGGCGGCTACCACACCCGGTACGGTGGGCGGTCTCTGTCATATGCTGGCGCAGTATGGAACGATGAGTCTTGCACAAGTGCTGGCACCCGCTATGCAACTGGCAGCAGGTTATCCGATAGATGCCCAAACGGCGAATTCCATGGAAAGAGGGAAGGAGCGAATTAAAGAATGGCCATATAGCAAGAAAATTTTTTTACCACATAGCGGAGAAAAAAGGGAAGCACCGGAAGCAGGCGAAATTTTTGTACAAAAAGATCTGCTGGCAACATTAATAAAGATGGTGGAAGCTGAAAAGACGGCATTGAAAAGTAAGAAGAGCCGCTCAGCTGCAATCATGGCGGCTAATGACCGGTTTTATAAAGGAGATATTGCGAAAGAATTTGTACGCGGTTGCCGGGAACAGGGCGGGTTGATAACAACAGAGGATCTTGCCAAATGGAAACCCATCGAAGAAGAACCAATGTCCGTCAATTATAAAGGGATTGAAGTCTACAAACTGCAGCAATGGACACAGGGACCGGCATTATTACAATCATTGAATATTCTGGAGAATTTTGATCTGAAAAAGATGGGATATAACAGCACACAATACATTCATACGTTGTATCAAACAATGAGCCTCAGTTTTGCTGACCGTGACTTTTATTATGGTGATCCTTACTTTGCCCCGGCAGAACCAATGAAAGGACTATTGAGTAAGGATTATGCAAAACAAAGAGCTGCGCAGATAAAACCAGGTATGAATGACCCTGGTATAATTCCTGGTGACCCGTACCCTTTCGAAGGGAAGACCAATCCCTATTCGGAGTTATTAAAAAACTGGAACAAGGCAGGTGAAGGGAATAGAAATTTTATACCGGCACACGACTCTGCCGGTACTGCAAACATCCCCTTCCTGGAGGGGCCTGGGGTGGGTGCGGATGCGTTGTATATGGAAAGATTATGGATGGGCACTACTTCTGTGGAAGCCGCTGATAAAGAGGGTTGGGTCGTTTCTATTACCCCGAGTGGTGGATGGCTCCCGGCTTGCATTGCCGGTAATACGGGTGTGGGGATGAGCCAGCGGTTGCAGAGTTTTGTATTGGATGCTTCCATTAATCCTTTTAATGTAATAGAACCGGGCAAACGACCAAGAGTAACACTAACACCTACAATGGCATTGAAAGATGGTAAACCTTTTTTATCGTTTGCTGTGCAGGGTGGTGATACACAGGACCAGAACCTGCTACAATTCTTCCTGAATATAGTAGAGTTTAATATGACCGTACAACAAGCCTGTGAGGCGGCTAATATCAACAGCAACCAGTTATGGCTTTCTCTTGGGGGTACTAAAATAGAAGACCGCAAACCAAGGGCGGGTGATATCTTAGTTAGCAATACAACAAAAGAAGAAGTGAAAAGCGAATTAACGAAGATGGGATATAAAGTTACAACTGGCAATCGCACCAGTGGTCCAATCAATGCTATTTACTTTGACTGGAAGCACGGTAGCTTCTGGGGTGGCAGCAGCAATAATGGGGAAGATTATGGAATAGGCTGGTAGAAGGGGATCCTATTTTTTAAATAACCTTTCACCAAACTCAAACAGCGCTGTATTTGTTATTTTGACTTTTTGAAAAAGCCTATGTGCCGGATTCAATAAGTAATTGAAATCACCCTGTACAACAACTGAAGGCACTTTCAACACCAAAAATTTATTTTCGAAAAGAAATCTGTCACCAATTAGCTGTGTTGAATTTGAGTGTGGTATAGCCTTCCAGTCCTTTAACAGTTCGGCCTGTTTTATTTCCAGAATACTTGCAGTTGGGGGTATTTCAATTGTGGTGAGATAATAATCAGTCGGGATATTTCCTAAAGGGCTGTGTACAGCAATTTCAGTGGTACATAATGCCCTTGATTCACTGGTATAAACAATGGGCAGGCCTTTGCTGTTCCACCGGCCCCCGGCTTTCTCCGCGCCTCTGCCACTTAGATCGGCGCTATACTTCTTCTTACTTAACCGATAAACTATCATGCTAATATACTATGTTCTATTCTCGTCAGTTCATCTTTCAATAAACTAATGCCAAATGTATTATCTAATAATTCTTTCGGCTTAAGGCCGCCTAAAGCAAGATTCTTTGTCTCTATCCAACCAATAAATTTTTCTTTATTGCCAAACACGTTTACGCCAAGTTTATACAGCAGCAGTACTTCCAGTATTTTTTCGGAATAAATGGGGTCGAATGTTTTTCTTTCTTTTTTATAACGCTGCATGGTTCTTTCCGACATATTCAGAAAATAAGACCATTCATTGAGGCTAAAAGGTATATTCTTTACGAGGGTGGCGAAGGAGCTGAACCTGAATCCACTTTTTATATATTGAATTAGGACCAGTATATCTTTATCATCAACTGAATTATAGCTGATTTGCTTTTCTTTTATTTCAATAGCTTTTCCCACTTGACTTATTTAGAATTTTAAAGGTAGGTACAAATGTCGTAAAATTTTGGACAATTGTCTGAAAAATTTAGTTTGACTGAAGAAAAGGAAGCTTTCGGGGTGTTATACGATTTAGACATTAAAACGACCCTGTCACCCTAAGCAGTTTACCATGATTAAATCGAAGGGAACTGTGCTTTACAAGTATATTATTAAAGTCAAAGAGGTATCAGCTATATTCTCTTTCTCTCTTTTATTTCTCCGGGCGACAAAAAATATGCCTCGTACAGAGAAAAGGAGCTAAAAGAGTAATATAAATCATACTATCCATTTAGATATTAAAAAAGGCTGTCGCCCTGTTTTTCCAGATTATTTTGGGGGGCTGCCCGAGGGTGTAATATTAAAGACTAAGAGGTATTAACAATAATAATAATGGTGAAGATTATGGAATAGGATGGTAGGGCTGAATAACGAACAGATGAACAAACTATGATTTGTTCCTGTTATAGTTGTTGGTAAGCGGCTTCCAGGTTTTGAGCCGCCTGCCGGGGAAAAGTAATATCGTTGGCAAATACAAATACATCCTGAGCTTCGTGTTGTTTTTCAGCAGCAAGTTGCTCCCATTTTTGCGACCATTCCCTGTAGTGGGTGATCAGGGATTGGATATCTTCCTGTAAATCTTCCGGCATTGATTGTTTATTGTCGATCAGTAATTGCAATGCCTTGCCATTATATAATTTCAGTTCCAGAGCGAATTGAAATGTTTTGCCGGCGGCCAGGTATTGACGATAGGCTATGGTAGACTTGTTGAATAGTTCAATTAGCTCCTTTAATACTTCCGCTGTACGCATGATTTTTTTATGAAAATTTAAATGCCCTTCAGTTTCCTGTTATTATTTAACCACAGTTCAAACTCCTTCAACCCCATACTACTCAGGTTATTCTTTTTCTCCATTCCACCTTTCTGTGCAGCCAGCACGCCATATTTCACATCATCGAAACCGCTTAACGCATGTGCATCCGGATCAATGGAAAGTATGACCCCTTTTTCAATGGCATAATCAATCCATTTCCAGTCAATATCGAGCCGGCGGGGGTGGGCATTCAATTCTATCACTACTTTATTAGCTGCACAGGCTTCAATAATTTTTTTATGGTCGAGCGGATAACCATTCCGGCTCAATAGGAGGCGACCTGTTGGGTGACCGAGAATGGTAGTGTAGGGGTTCTCGATAGCTTTGATTACCCTGGCCATCGCTTTCTCCTCGTTCATCTTCAGGTTGCTATGTACCGAAGCAATCACCAGGTCAAAGGTTTTTAATACATCCTCCGGGTAATCCAGGCTGCCATCGTTCAGAATATCGCTTTCAATGCTCTTAAATATCTTTAATGGCCTGAGTTGCCTATTTAATTCATCTACATAGCGATGTTGCTCCCTGATCCTGTCTTCTTTGAGGCCGTTGGCATAAAAGGCAGTTTTGGAGTGATCGGATATGACCAGGTATTCTAATCCTCTTTTTATACACTCTTTCGCCATTTCTTCTATTGTATTGCTGCCATCACTCCAGTTGCTGTGACTATGAATGATGGAGCGGATATCTTCTGTTTGTATAAGATCCGGCAGCTGTTTCTTTTTAGCTTTTTCTATTACACCGGCTGTTTCCCGCAGACAGGGGAGTATATAAGGAATCTTAGCTGCAGTAAAAATGGCTTCTTCGTTTTCAACCGCATAGTTGATGGTGGGAAAGTTTTTTTGAAATGCATCCGTGAAGGCAGCACTACCCGTGGTAAAGAATTCTCTTTCCGTAATATTTTTAATACCGGTATATAAACGAAGCTTCAATCCATTCCTCAACTTATATAGCAGGTTATCATCGTTTTCTTCCAGTAGCTCAGGTGGTTGTGCTGTTTCAAATTTTGGTTTAATCGTTTCATTTGTTTCTGCAAGCACAAATTCCATTTCTTCAATCGTCAGCTCCTGTCTTCTGTAGGCACCGGTAATTCTTACTTTATCGGGTGTAAATAATTTTTTCAGATAATTTTCTATCTGCGGGAAGACTTCATCCAGTTGAGCGTACAAGAAATGTCCTTGGTTTAAAAAATAAAATTCTATGGCCTCTCCGACGTTTTTCTGTGTTTTTTCGCCAAATCCTTTAAAAAGGGTCAGACGGTTTTCGTTGCAGGCATACAGCAATTCACCCAGGGATTCTATCTCCATCTGCTTCCAGATGGTATTAATTTTCTTCGGGCCGATACCTTTTATGTTCAGCATTTCAATAACACCCGGTGGTGTATTGCTGATGTATCCATTCAATACTTCGAGCTTGCCGGTGTCTAATAACTCAATAACTTTTTTGCCAACACTATCACCAATGCCTTTGATGGTAAATAATTTTTCACGGGGAGTGTCTTTCAATTGCATGGGCAGCTTCTCTATGTTGAAAGCCGCTATGGCAAAGGTTTTCGTCTTAAAGGAGTTTTCGCCATTAATGTCCATTAATTTAGCGAGCAGGTCAAAATTATCTGCAATTGCACCATTATCCATTACTGCAAATTAAGAATTTTGTTAGCCACAGATTGCACAGATTTTCACAGATTGGAAGGATTGTTGCGTAAGCCGGGACGGTGTGTGGTTCCTACCTTTTAGGGGAGCTTAGGAGGGGCCATAAAAAAAGTCCCAACTGGGTTGGGACTTTCTGTGTCGTTGAAAAAGTCTTTCAACTTATTTCTTTTTCTTAGCAGCTTTCTTCTTAGGAGCAGCTTTTT